>CBDUBP010000035.1:0-14594 GCA_965365415.1 uncultured bacterium
GGGCGCCGCGGTTTTTCTCCATCATGCGTTGGTAGAAGCGCAGTCCCGGCGTGCAGCGCGGCCCGCGGGTCGTAAGCCAGCTGCTGCACCTGCCGCAATGCCGTCATTTCCTGCCGGAAGTCCGGATGCACGAGCGTGAGGAAAAAGCCGCTCCAACGGCTGCGGGGATTCGCGACGTCGCGCGTGCCGAGGCCCGTGCCGCGGTTCGCCGCTCGATGGACAGCGTGCGGGCGTGTTTCGCCGCTGCGATGCGTTTCTCTTCGTCTTCCACATGATCGGTTCGCTGAGCTATTTCGCCAACGGTCTGCCGACCATGGCCGGTCTCGCCAACCGCAAATTCAGATGTTTGCTCACAGATCTTTTGGAGATAATAATTTCCCGACTCATTAACCACGATCATTGTTTCACCCATAAAAATTACCTGCCGATCGATATTCCAGTCGGCTGCCACCTGCGACACGCCTTCCAGATTGATGTTGATATGGAACTCGTCGCCGACAAATAAAAATGTCCATGTTCCTAAATATGGCTGGCCATCGTACGTAAATGTTAGAGTGCCATCATTATTTGCCTCGAAAACGCCGCCGACATAATTATTGTTTCCATCCTGGAGATATTCGACGCGCCAATAACATTTTACCACTTCAGATGAAATGTTGCAGAAAAGTCCATTGCAGTATGAGATGATGTCTTCTTTCGAGCAATTGTCGATTGCGATCTTTAGTTCCGAATTGCTGTTGACACTAAAGACCGTTCCGTCCTCAAGGGTTGTGGCAATGGGATAACTGATGCTGATCGCATAGTCATCGCCGATCAAACCGAGAAATGTACTGAACTCCTGGTCGCCCGTGATGTTCTGCGACCCAATCGCGTCGAGGTTTTCATCATACACGAGGATTTGAAGCGGATAGATGAAATCGATGCACGTAATTTCTTCAGTCGGTTCGTCGCTATCGGTCGTAACCCTGACGATCTGCGTAAAAAGAAATGAATCCTTTGGGATGACTTCAGTAACTTCAGGTTCAGGCTCCTCATTGTTGCCTGCCGACAGGTTGTCATCAAAATCTTCAGTGCAACTGTGTGAGAGAACCGTTGCCATGATCAGGAAAAAGTAAAGTCCGATTTGCCGAATGGGTAAAAGCGAAGGTTTCATGATTGTGTTTTTCCTTCAGTCCGTAGATGGAAAAAAGGTTGCGTGACAACCGAAAATTATTTCACCTCGATAGTAGTTTTTTCAATGATTGGTTTGCCCGCATCCGAAAAACCGTAAAGCAGGATCTCAAATTCACCATCAATATCGGACGTGAAAAAATTTATTTCAGTGCCGTCCGGATTAACTTTCGGCATCCATGCCAGCTGATGCCGATAATCGGGTATGCGGCTATTTTTCAGATTTATATCCGGATAGGCGGGAATATGCGGAATTTTTTGCGGCAGCGGCTTCGACATTGAAAGCTGTTTACGATGGTCGCCCTTACTTCGGCTTTTATAATCCTGATTCTTTGTACGTACACTTACAATTCCGCTAAACGTTTTTGATCCTAGAACGTAAGGTAAATTGACAATGTCGACTGAATGAATGTTCTTCGCCGGATATTCAAACAGCTCATCGACATCCTGAATCAGCTGGCCGTCGATCAACAATAGTGGCCGTCCGAAGTATTCGGTGTCCATAGCGAGATTGTGCAGATGGATCGAAAAATTATTTTTCCGTTTCTTGAAATACAGTTCCTTGATGACCTCTATAATGGTTTCCCTGACGCTCGGAAAGCGCGTATAATCGTCGAGTACATATGTTTTTTGTAATGGATGATAAAATGGCTGCACTTCGCGTGGCTGAATGATTTCAGGCTGTTTTTGTTGCGAATATGCGTTTTCTACCTGGTTGGCGACAGATCGCTGCTCGATTGAATGCTTCAGATTTGGATTGATCTTTAACGGATTGAAAACAAGCGATGAAAGATCGGGCCGCTTTGGCGCATCCAACGTAAGAATGTAATTCTCCCGATCATCTTCCATGACCTCGAGTATCACATCCGATGACGACGGCGTCCGGTCGATTTCAAACGCAAAATTTCCATGAATATCAGTCTTGACAATTTTAAAAAGAAACAGGTCGCCCGGAATTGCTAGTGAGACGGTTTTACCGGCCACGCCACCGCCGTTTTTTGACGTAAGTTTCCCGGTCAACAATTCCCCGCGCAATTCAGGTAGTCCCGCCGCATTTCTTACCGAGCTTGTTGGAAATTCTTTATTCATTTTTGAGACGGCCGGTTCGCCTAGACCGTCTGACTTCCTAACACTCAGCACGAAATCGCCGCTTAATTTCCCGGGAATCGTAACAGCGACGCGTTCCCGAAGCGAATATTCCTTTTTTTTCGCCATCAGGATCCTTGACTCATTTCTGGCGGTATTTTGTGCGGGAATGGTGTCGATCAATCCGTCAAAAGGGAAAAATGGGTTGATCACGCCCAGATCAAGCCTCGTAAAATTTTCCGTTGAAGATTCGAGCATCCACTTCGTATACGCTATAAGTTTATAATTGCCGGATTTGATCGTTGTGGGAATCAAGAAATCTGCATCCGCCATTCCGTCCACAATCCGGATTTTATGACTGAATACCGGCTGAAGGTCATTGCCGATTAACTCTATGTATGCGATTTTGCTCAGCGATCCGACCACATCGCTTTCGTCGAACATAAACAGCTTAACAAACAGCGTTTCACCCGCAAGCACCATATCTGAAGATGCCATCAATTGTATTTTCTCTATCGGAAAAGACTGATCCGCAGATGCCGGCTGTGAATGAGCCACCCGCGCAAGGAATAACAACGCAATTACAAATAGTTTCAGTCTTCCCAAAATGCCGGTATTACGTTAGACGAAATTTCCGTGCAATCGCCGCACGCAGGCCTTACCATGAAATAATCGAGGTCGGAATGATCGAAATAAAGCAGCGTGTTTTGCCCGATAACCGAAAGCAGAGCGGCGCCCCGGCATTCCCAATCGTTTGGTATGAAGCAAAACTTAAAAAATTGAAGGCTGCAATCGTCGAAATAGGGCGGTAGGTCTTCTCCCGGAAATAAATCCGCATAATTGAAAAATATCCGCTTCGAAGACACTGAAGATACATCGAAAAAGCCGACGACCTTTTCCGAAGCATCTTCTTCGCTGCGCATGTTTCCGTAAAAGAAGCCCGGCTGATTCTGGCTTAGAATGCTTTCCGAGCCTGAGAGTTCTTTTAATGTTTTGTAAAATGTATAAGAGGCGAGGTTTTGGACATATTGCCTGACCAGTATCGAATATCGGTGCGAAATGATCGGATTCTGATCGCTGATGAATCGTACCGAATAATCGACCCGGTCTTCGCTGAGATCGGTCGTCGTAGTCTGGATGATCTCGTTTGAAACAACGGTGCTAAAGCAGGTTTTTATCTCTTCAGGACCACGCGGGACAACTTCAATTCCGTCGTGTTCCGCCCCCGGGATCTGAACGCGGTTTGCATCATACATCGACCATCTCGGTGCGATTACCTTGTATGTTTCCTCATATTCAAACCGATAATATTTAGATGTGTTCGCCGGATCAAAACTCTTCGCGTTGATCTGTACGCCGCGAATTCCATCAATGGTTGCCACTTCCGCCGTAACGTCTTCAAGATTGCTGACGGTCGTCAGGGATTCGGCCGTCGACACATACGATTTTCCATCGCTTGTCAAAATGTGGAGCGTATAGTTTTTTCCCGCCTCGGCCTGGAATGGCGAAACCGACAGGTAAACACCTTCATTCTGCTCAAATTCGTACTCTGTGCCATCGCTTGAGGAGATGTAGACGTCGGCGCCATTTGTAACCTGAGGACCGTCTTCTTCAAAACGGAATGTGCGCGTAATTTTGATTTGCTGATGTTTGAGTTCATTGGTAATCGTCGCCTCAACAACCAACGCCTGTTCGAAATTCGATGTTTGCAAAAGATATTGTTCGGTGCATCCCGTCAGCATGATTGCCATCAGAAAAACGATAATTGATTTCTTTTTCATAATCTAAAACTTGAAATTATACGTTATCGTCGGAACCGGAATCGCGAATATTGATGTTTTGTAACCTTTGACCTCGCCGTTTTCGGTGACAAAATAAACCGAGTACGGATTGTTCCTGCCAAGAACATTGTAAACAGATATATTCCAGAAACTGTGCGCAAGTTTCTTGATCTTATGATTGCCTTCGATGTTAATTCCGAGATCAAGCCTGTAATAATCGGGAATTCGAAACTGATTGCGATCGCTGTACAATGTGTACTGTGCGCCATTGTATTCGTAAGTTCCGATCGGATACGTAATCGGGCGGCCGGTCTGGTAGATGAAGTTAGCTGAAAAACTGTATCGTTTGGTAAATTTATAATTCAGCACCGCACTGACATCATGCGGCTTGTCGAAATTCGCAGGAAAAAAATTCCCATTATTGACGCGCTCTTCATTAAACCTGCTGTCGAGTTTCACCAGCGAACGCGCATAGGTATAGCCGAGCCAGCCGTTGAGCCGTCCCGTTGTTTTCTTGAGCATGATCTCGGCGCCGTAAGCTTTTCCCTCACCCTGCAAAAGCTGCGTTTCGATATTGTCGGCAAGCAGTAATGTTGCCGCAACTTTGTAATCCAAAATGTTTTTCGATCGTTTGTAATAACCTTCAACGCTTAATTCCCAGACGTCATTTCCGAAATTCTTGTACGCTCCGAGTGAGAATTGCTCCGAACGCTGCGGCTGGACATTGAGGTCGGACAATTTCCATGAATCCGTCGGGGACTGCGTGGTATTGCTGGAAAGCAGATGAATGTATTGAAAAGTCTTGTCGTAACCGGCTTTGATCGAAAATGAAGGAAAAACGATATACCGCAGCGCCAGCCTCGGTTCCAGGCCGCCATAAGTTTTGATGATCTCATTGCTGCCAAATGTTTTCTCATCAACAACCGTCGCGTCATTTAAAGGAAGCCCGCTTTCATATACGCGCTGCGTTGATTTACCCAATGCGGCATAAAATGAATATCGAAGTCCGGCCTCGATCTGGAATTTTTCGCTGACTTTATAGCTATCAGAGAAGAATGCCGCCGATTCAAGTGCCTTTTCTTTTTCGATATCGATCGGCACAAGCAATGATTCGGAATTTTTTGGATTCAAATATCCCGGACGGATGCCATACAATTTACTCGAAAGCCCGAAATTGAATTTATGGGATTTATTGAACTGATAATTCATTTTTGCAATAACCTGTGTTTCGTTGAGCTTATATCCGAAATCAAATGCATTGACATTATCGCTGTCGTAATCGATATTAAACGTATACTCGCTATTGGTGACGATAAGTGCGCCTTTGCTTTTTTCGTTAAACGAATGATCCCATTTTACCGATATCAATCGATTGCTGTATTTAAATAGCGAATCGGAACTGATGTTGAAGGCGTCACGACTGTAATAGACAGTCGACTCGATCAAATTATTTTCATTGATCTTATGGCTGTATTTCACAATCGCATCGTAAAACGACGCGCTGCTGTTTTTGAGGGATTCTTCATCGAGGCTTTTCAGGATCCAATCGGAATAAGTCGCGCGGCCGCCGACAATAATGCTCGATTTGCCTTTTGCGATCGGAAAGCTGATGCTGAGGTTGCTCGTAACGGGGCCGATTCCGCCTTCCCCGGCGACCTGATCATAATTTCCGGTTTTGGTCGTGATGTCGAAGACCGATGACAGCCGTCCGCCGAATTCTGCGGGAATGCTTCCTTTATAAATGTCGACTTTCTTCGTTGTAAATGGATTGAGTGCCGAAAAGAATCCGAAGAAATGTGCAGGATTATAAAGCAATCCGTGATCGAGGAGAAATAAATTCTGGTCCTCCTTTCCACCGCGCACATTATATCCCGCCGATCCTTCGCCCGCAGTCTTGATTCCCGGAATCGCGGTCGCGGCACGAAGCACGTCGCGTTCACCAAGGATCAAAGGGATATTTTTGATACCCTCGCTTTCAAGCGTCACGACACCGCTGATCGCCGATCGTACGTTCTGGTCTTTGTTTGCGTCGACGACAACTTCATCGAGTTCATTGGGCCTTTCACTCAGCCTGATCGGGATTCTGCCATCGCCATAAACCATTATTTTCTGATGATAGCCCTCGTGGATGGCCGACTGCGTTTCAATTTCATGCAATCCGCCGGGCAACTCAACTGCAAATCTTCCCGCAGCATCAGTTGTCGCCGAAATGCTTCCGATCTGTATTACGATGTCTGAAAGTGTTTCTCCATTTTCGCGGTTGATGACCTGTCCCGAAATTCTATGTGTCCTTTTAAATGAATTCATCGATTCTTTTCCAATAAAAAGGATGTCTGCATTTCCGGCAGATGTAGAATCGGCCGAGGGCCGGAAAACAGGTGCAGATGTAATTTCGGAATCCGCGCCCTCGAAAAAATCGTCCGGTAGTTTTCGGATGTTGCTGTTCCTCGTCAGGATGATGCGTTTCCCGTCGATATAATAGTTTACTTCGGTGTTGGCAAATACCGATTCGAGGATTACACTGATGTCGGTGTCGACAAATTCGGCAGTAAGGAGATCCTGTCCTGATTCGATCCAGCTTGGGTCGAAATAAAACCTGTACCCTGAAACGGCTTCAATTTTTTCTATTGCGGCGCTTCGCGGAACGGCCTTGAACGTCAAAGTAAATTTATCGCCGGTTTGTCCGAGAGAGATTTGCGTGAGGAGCAATAAAAGAACGATGGCAAACTTCCTCATTTACGATTCGTCTGGTTGATGGCGTTGTAAATCATCTCGGCCAAATTGCCCAAAAAGACTTGCGGATTGGATTTGCTGACGACTGCATTGGCGGAATAAAATTCCGAAATTCTTGCTGATAAGTCGGGAAACAATTCAATCATGTCACGCTCTGATCTGATAATTTTCCACTGGTCGCCGTATCTCATGACATATGTTTCGGAATCCACATATTTGCTCAGCACTTTTTGATTCGTCAGCACTTCAATGCGCTGTTTCGAATATCTAACGAAAGCCGACACATTACCTCTCCACATTAACTGTTGATGAAATCCACGGATGTGCCCAGGTGTTTTACCATCGGTTTCGAGATTGACGAATTCTCTATTTGCAATCGTGAATGAGGTGGTCTTTTCCGCGATCAGATTTATTCCTGCATTATTTTCATTTCCCGGAAGTTTTACCACGAGTACATCGTCGAGCAAATCATATTTGAATTCGACGCCTGCGTAGAACTGACCGTCATAAGTGATGTCTCCCATTGAATAAGTATTCTTTCCAAAAAAACGATGTGTTTCATTCGCCCGAAAATAGCTGTCGAAATGCAGCGTGCCGTTGTATATGCCTGAATTGGCAGGCCCGAATATTTCATCGTACTGGCGAAATGCCGATCGATGCTGTGCCGAAGAATTGTGATGGCACGCAATCATGAACACAAAGAGGAAGTAAAATCTCATCGCAGCAAATTACCAAATTATCCTCATTTGATGAGATGTAAATTAGAATTTGAGGTACATAAAAAAACCCGCTCGTAAGCGGGTTGATTTGTGGTGTTTTATTCTTGTGGAGATTCTCCGTTGTTTTCCGATGGGCGCTGCTCATCATTTGAACGATTTTCACGAGGACGGTCGTCGCGCGGACGCTCTTCCCTTGGGCGGTCGTTCCTGCGGTCATCCCTCGGGCGGTCGTTTCTGCGGTCGTCGCGTGGACGGTCATTGCGGCGGTCGTCACGGCGATCATCACGTCTTTCACCGCGGTCTTCGCGCGGCGGACGGTTCTCATCGCGTGGCGGACGTGGCAGCAATGCTTTCCTCGAAACGCGCTCTTTGCGGGTCTTCGGATCGATTCCCATATATTTCACTTCGAAGACATCACCCATGTTTACAACATCGGTAACATTTTCAGTGCGCTCCCATGCAATTTCGGATACGTGAAGCAGGATCTCGTTCCCGGGCGCCTGCGTGTATTCGACGACAGCACCAAAATCAAGAAGTTTGATCACTTTTACTTCGTAAGTTCCACCGATTTCAGGCTTAAATAACATCGATTCGATCTTATCCATCACCTGCTGGATTCCGTCAGGGCTTCCAAGAATCTCAACTTCGCCCATTTCGTTGACTTCGTTGATGACAATTGTAGTTCCCGTAAGTTTCTGAAGTTCCTGAATGACTTTTCCGCCCGGACCGATAAGCGCTCCGATAAATGCTCCCGGAATCGTTGTCTTAACGATCTTAGGTGCAAATTTCTTGACGTCTTCTCTTGGAGCAGCCTGAACTTCGATCAGTTTATCAAGGATATGCAGACGGCCGGCACGAGCCTGATCCAATGCTTTTTCCATGATATCGTAGGCAAGTCCTTCGATCTTGATATCCATTTGGCAAGCGGTGATCCCGTCTTTCGTACCTGTGACTTTAAAGTCCATGTCGCCCAAGTGATCTTCGTCGCCAAGAATATCCGACAAAACTGCCCATCGGCCCGTCTTATCGTCTGAGATCAATCCCATTGCGATTCCCGATACAGGCTTCGACATTTGGATTCCGGCATCCATCAAAGCCAAAGTTCCGGCACAAACCGTCGCCATTGAAGACGAACCGTTCGATTCAAGAACTTCGGATACGATACGGATCGTATACGGATTTTCAGTAGGGATCATATTCTTCAATGCACGTTGTGCAAGGTTTCCGTGGCCAACCTCACGGCGCGAAGTTCCCCTTAGCGGTTTTGCTTCACCTGTTGAGAATGGTGGGAAATTATAATGAAGATAGAATGTTTCTTCTCCTTGTTCTGACGGTGAATCGATTTGATTCGCCTCGCGTGAAGTCCCCAAAGTTACTGTTGCCAGTGCCTGCGTTTCGCCGCGTGTAAAGATCGCCGATCCGTGAACACGTGGAAGGTAATCGACTTCGCACCAGATCGGACGGATGTCGGTTGTTTTCCTTCCGTCGAGACGCAATCCAAGGTCAAGGATGACGTTACGGACGGCTTCTTTCTGGACTTTCTTCAAATAGCGCGGAATAAGGTCTGCGTTCTCAAGAAGTTCTTCTTCAGAGAATGTCGCAAGGACATCTTCCTTAACGGCATCAAACTTTTCCGAACGTTCGTGTTTTGCCGAACTTTCCTGAGCGATCGCGTAATACTTATCGTATGAAAGCTCTTTGATTTTCTTCAAAAGCTCTTCATCGTTGCGCTCTTCTTCGTAAGTACGAACTTCCTTCTTGCCAAAATTTGCCTGAAGGCGTTCCTGCGCTTCGATTTGGGTCTTGATCGCTTCGTGTGCGAAACGGATCGCTTCGACCATGTCTTTTTCCGAGATTTCCTTCATCTCTCCTTCAACCATCGCGATCGAATCTTTCGAGGCGCCGATCATCATGTCGATGTCGGATTGCAAAAGCTGTTCGCGGCTTGGGTTGATGATGAATTGCCCGTCGATGCGCGCCACGCGAACTTCCGAGATCAATGTTGCGAACGGAATGTCGGAAACTGCAAGTGCCGCCGAAGCTGCAAGTCCTGCCAATGCGTCGGGCATTACATCTTCGTCGTGCGACATCAGCTGGATCATGATCTGTGTCTCGGCGTGATAGTCATCGGGAAACAAAGGGCGAAGTACACGGTCGACAAGACGCATGGTCAAAACCTCTGCATCGCTTGGTCGCGCTTCGCGTTTGAAGAATCCGCCCGGAAATCTTCCTGCGGCCGCAAATTTTTCGCGGTAATCAACTGTCAGGGGCAAAAAGTCGATGCCCGGACTTGCTTTTCTGGCGGAAACCGCCGTGGCGAGCAGCATGGCGTCGCCCATTCGCACAACAACCGAACCGTCGGCTTGTTTTGCTAATTTTCCGGTCTCGATGGAGATGGTTCGCCCATCACCCAAATCGATAACCTCTTTCGTTACATTTGGAATCATAAATCCTTATTCTTGATTAAACAATGGGTAGTTGTGTTGTTGTAGTTGTTGTGACCCAATGAAAAACCAAACTTTTTTAGCGCAGACAAAATAAAAAAAGAGGCGCGCGGGCACCTCTTTCTGAATCGATTATTTTCTGATATTCAATTCTTTGATGATCTCACGATACCTGTTGATTTCCGTTTTCTTCAGGTAATCAAGATGAGAACGCCTTTTACCAACAAGCTTCACTAGTGAACGCTCCGTGTTGTAATCGTGGCGGTTTCTCTTCAAATGCTCCGTCAGGTGATTGATCCTGTGCGTGAACAATGCGATCTGGCCTTCAGCCGATCCGGTGTTTGTTGCAGAACCTCCGTGTTTTGCGAAGATTTCTTCTTTAACTTCTTTAGTCAAGTACATGCAAATATTATTTAAATGATTTTTATGCAATACCCGATTTTCGGATACGGCTGCAAATGTAGGTGTTTTTTTTGAAGTGACAAAGAGGCAAAGTGACAAAGTAACAAAGCGCCATAGTGTCACAGCGCCAAAGCCAACGACCTCCTAAACTTCTAACCTATTTAATATTCTCAACTCTCTAAACTTCCTAAACTTCTCAACCTCTAAACTTTCTACCTAAATCAACCAATAACCAAATCCCCAAATAAACTTATTTTTGCATCATGTGTTACAGAGTTCAGATCAATACGGGAATGAGCGATATCTCCAAACGATTTAAGGCTAAGGTTGAGAATCCGGAGAATTTACTTTTTGCGGATGAGGTTAACGGATTTGCGTATCATCCGCTTCCGATCATCACCCGCGAGAATCCATCATTGATCGTTTCCGACTACCATTGGGGACTGATCCCTTTTTGGTGCAAGGATGATGCTATCAGAAAAAATACGCTCAATGCAAAGATCGAAACACTTGAAGAAAAGCCGGCCTTTAGGAATGTAATTGAAAACAGATGCCTTGTGATTGCGACCGGTTATTATGAATGGCACTGGAATGATGAAAAAGGAAAGAGCAAGCAAAAATTCGAAATACATTCTGCCGAAGACGAGATCTTCACATTTGCCGGGCTGTATTCAACCTGGAAAAATCCTGCGACGAACGATTTGATCAAGACCTTTTCCATCGTGACCACGGCTGCAAATGATAAAATGCAATATATCCATAACAATAAGAAACGAATGCCCGTGATGCTGAAAAAAGCGGATGAATTGGAATGGCTGAAAGGTGAGATTCCTTACGCGCAGTTCGCGTATCCGAATTATGATGCGGATATAGTTGCGTTCCCGGTTTGAGATGAGATCTTAGAATAAAGAGAAAAGGGAAAAGAGAACGAGTGAACGAGAAGTTCTAATTCACCTGAAATAATTTCGAGACGCCGGAATTGACATATTCCAGAAAACGCTCATCGTCTTCGTTAAAGGCATCGATCACCTCGGAATCGATGTCGATCTGACCGATATTCTGGCCACCGACAAAAAGCGGAACAACAATTTCCGACCTCACGTTCATGCTGCATGCGATGTAATTGTCTTCGGCTGTGACGTCCGGCACGACAAAATTCTTATTTGAAACCGCGACCTGTCCGCAGATGCCGCGACCGAACGGGATGACAGTATGTTCTGTCTTTTCGCCGGCATAAGGACCAAGGACAAGTTCTTCCTTATCGCCGTTGCGGAAATAAAATCCAACCCAGTCATAATAATCGATATTATCCCGCAGGAGATGACATATCTTCATCAGTTTTTCATCACGCAACGTATCGACGTTGGTCAGGATGTCATTCACTTTAGGCATCAATTCCTCAAAAGTCATAAGGACGCATTTTTTACAAATTTAATCCAATAAGCATCGGTAAAATTATATAGCTTTGTTAAAAAAGCTTTGCAATCCTACCTGAAGAAATACAGGCCTTTTCTGGTTTTTCTCGCAAAATTTTTTCTGACTTATCTGATCCTTGGACTTGGATACCGATACTATTTGTCGACTTTCGACGCCTCCTTCAATCAGATCGATGATATAACAACCGCCGTGGCACACCAATCAGAAACGGTTCTCAGATGGTTCGGAGCCAATGCGTCAACACTTCCGCACGAAAAACATCCGTATCACAAATTATTTATCTCAGGAGATTATGTGGCCAGAATCATTGAAGGCTGCAATGCAGTCAGCGTGATGATATTATTCGTCTCTTTCGTGGCTGCATTTTCCGGAACCCTTGCGCGGACAATCGTGTTTGCGGTTACCGGCTGTTTGACGATACACATTCTCAACGTGGTTAGAATTGCAATTTTAGCCGCCGCCATCCACAGGTTTCCGCAGCACGAGCATTTCCTTCACGGCGTCGTGTTTCCAATGTTTATCTATGGAGTTGTTTTCCTTTTATGGGTGATATGGGTAAATAAATTCTCTTATTATTCCGATGTCAAGAAGTAAAAGGTACATATTGATTGCAATCCTGTTTGTATTTCTTGCATGTGTGCGAGGATTTGAAGACATTCTCTTTTACGATCCGTTTTTGCAGTATTACCGTATCGACTTTACGGAGTTGCCACTTCCCGGATTTGATTTCGGGTTATTGATTATAAACCTGGGGTTTCGGTACCTGCTGAATTCATTGATATCACTGGCGATCATCCATCTGTGGTTTCAGAAAAAAGACCTGACCAAATTTTCCAGCTTGATTCTTGTGATCTTCTTTATTTTATTGATAGCAGCTTTCATAGTATCCATCACTATTTTTCCGGAGCATAAAATGATGCTTTTCTATATCCGGAGGTTTTTGATCCATCCGATATTCCTCATATTGTTTATCCCGGCATTTTTCTTCCAGGAAAAAGTGGTGAACAATAAGCGCAGCTGATGTCCGTTTTTTAGTTAATTTTGCACCGTGATCACAAATAAATGCATATCGCTGGTTTTATCGCTGCTGATGTTGGTGTCAACAAGCGGTTTTGCATTCAACGTGCATTACTGCGGCGAGGAGATCGCATCAGTTTCTTCGATATTTGCGAAATCACAAGTTGAAACCGAAAACGCCGAAGCGTGCTGCATTGAAAAAGCCAAGGAGAACAAGACTTGCTGTTCCGACAAAGTCGTTAAGATCAAAGGAAAAGCCGACGTCGTTGTAAAAACCTTTGATCTAAAAATCAGTGCATTCGTGCCGGTTGATTATGCTTCAATTGCTGTCCGTATTTTCCAAACGGCTGAAATTGAACCAAGGCAGTTCTTCATATATGACGGTGGATCCAATGGGCCGCCGCTCTACAAACTCTATCATCAGTTACTTTTCTACGCATGATTGTCATTGTACTCTGAGTCAAACAATTCAGTAACAATGATTTATTATTATGCAAAAACTATTCATGGCACTTTTGGTGCTCACTTTCAGCGGAACTTTTGCGCAGGATACGCTGCAGGAGATCAGGGTTGAAACCACCCGAAAAGGTTTAAAGAAATCTTCGAAACTCACAGCCAACACGACCGTAATGACGGGTGCTGAACTTCTCAAAGCTGCGTGCTGTAATCTTGCGGAAAGCTTTGAAACCAATCCGTCGATCGATGTCAATTTTTCGGATGCACTTACCGGGACAAGGCAGATAAAGATGCTTGGTCTGACCAGTCCGTACCTGATGATTACAGAAGAAAATATCCCGTCTGTCCGCGGCGCGTCGCAGGCATACGGACTTTCATTCACTCCCGGAACATGGGTCGAAAGCATCCAGGTCACCAAAGGCGCAGGTTCTGTCGTCAACGGATTTGAAAGCATTTCAGGCCAAATCAATACAGAGCTGATCAAACCTCTGTCTGATATCCCGTTTTTCCTGAATGCTTACGGGTCGACCGATTCAAGATTCGAGATCAATACACATTTCAACAAAAAATTATCCGAGAAATGGAGCAGCAGCCTGTTCGTGCACGGAAATGGCCGTTTTTCGGAAAACGATATGAATGAGGACGGTTTTCTCGACAATCCCATCGCCAAGCAGGTGAATGTTCTCAATCGCTGGCAATACACGGATTCCGAAAAAGGATACGTCGGATTTTTTAATGTCCGATATATGAACGACCGCAAGCAATCGGGCGAGATCGGATTTGATCCCGACCGTCATCAATGGGGAACGGAATTTTGGGGCTCGGAGATCAACACTGAGCGTCTCGATCTTTCTGCCAAGACAGGCTATGTGTTTCCCGACATGCCTTACCAGAGCATCGGATGGCAGAATGCGTTCAGCCTTCACGACCAACATTCTTATTTTGGGCTGAATGTATACGACATCAAACAGCAAAGTTACTATTCGAACCTTGTATTCAATTCGATCATCAGCAATACAATGAATAAGTTTGCGGCTGGCGTGAATTTTACATATGACAGATACACGGAGTTTTTGATCGTTCCGGACATTACGGGCGATTACAGCCGGATCGATAATTCACTTGGCGGATTTTTCGAATACACATACGACAACGCTGATGATTTCAGCCTTGTGGCCGGAGTTCGCCTGGATGTCCACAATCGTCTTGGGACTTTTGCCACTCCGCGTCTTCACTTGCGATATGTGCCATGGACAAATGGGGTAATCCGTGCTTCTGCGGGACGAGGGAAACGGGCGGCGAACATCTTTGCCGAGAACCAGCAGCTTTTCGCATCGTCAAGAATGTTT
>CBDUBP010000036.1:0-14252 GCA_965365415.1 uncultured bacterium
TGTCATCGAACTTGCATCGCTGGATACTTTCAGCCAGACGCACCTTGATTTCCTCGAAGGACTGACGGAATCGATCGGTATCGTACTAAATACCATCGAATCAAACTCTCGTACCGAGGAACTTCTCGTTCAATCTCAATCATTGGCAAGCGAGCTTAAGAGCCAGCAGGAAGTTTTGAAAATGACCAACGAAGAGCTTGAAGAGAAAGCAATCCTTCTTGCGAACCAGAAATCAGAGGTGGAAATCAAGAACCAGGAAGTCGAAGAGGCGCGGAAGGCACTTGAAGAAAAAGCCGACCAGCTTGCCCTGACCTCGAAATACAAGTCGGAATTCCTTGCAAACATGTCACACGAATTACGGACTCCGCTGAATTCGCTCCAGATCCTCGCAAACGAACTCATCTCGAACCGCGACGGAAACCTGACCGACAAACAGATCCAGTTCGCGAAAACGATCAACGCTTGCGGGGACGACCTTATTCAATTGATCAACGACATCCTCGACCTTTCGAAAATCGAATCAGGATATATTTCAGTTGATTACAGTCCGATCAGCTTTGAAGAGATCAGCCGTTTTGTCGAATCGACCTTCAATCCGATATCGGAAGCCAAACATCTTAATTTTGCGATTGAGATGGATGAAAATCTGCCGGAACAGATCGAAACCGATTCGCAGCGACTCAATCAGATCCTCAAAAACCTGCTTTCGAATTCATTTAAATTCACCGAAAAAGGCGAAGTGTCTCTTAAGATTTACAAGGCGAATAACAATTGGCGGACAAGAACCCCAAGCCTGGATAAAGCTGAAACGGTCATCGCGTTCGAGATTGCCGATACCGGAATCGGAATTTCAAAGGAAAAACAGAATATCATATTCGAGGCATTCCAGCAGGCTGAAGGTTCGACAAGCCGTAAATATGGAGGAACCGGACTTGGGCTATCGATCAGCCGCGGGCTCTCTGACCTTCTTGGCGGTACGATCGAACTTGAATCGGAGACCAACATGGGAAGTAAATTCACGCTTTTCCTTCCATTGAAGTTTGTTGCCCAGGATCAGTTTGAAGATATCGAGATCGTTGCCGACGATAATGCGACCATCGCTCCGGCGCCGCCAATGGTAAAAGGCGGGTTGAAATCGTCGCCGTCATCAACATTCAACCGGTCTGATATCGATCTTTTCTTTGTCGATGAGGTCGGCGATGACAGGACCGACATCAAACCGAATGATAAAGTGCTTCTGATCGCTGAAGACAACCTGACATTTGCGAAGATCATGCTCGATCAGGCACATGAAAATGGTATCAAGGCAATCGTTACGACCAAAGGAAACGATGTCATCGATTTTATAAACCAGTTCCATCCCGATGCGATCACAATGGATATCAACATGCCCGACACCAGCGGCTGGAAGATCCTCGACCGATTAAAGACCGATTTTAATTTCAGGCATATTCCTGTTTATGTGATTTCGGGCGAAGACGACCGCTACAATGGACTCAAGCGCGGTGCGCGGGATTTCCTTGTCAAACCGGTAAAGAATGATTCGCTCGCGTCACTGTTTAACGACATCCATGCGCTAAAGGATAAAACCGTCAAAAATCTGTTGATCATTGACGACAATGAGATGGAACTCGATATGGTTGCCACTGCGGTCGACGGTGATGACGTGAAAGTGTTTAAGGCCAGATCAGCTGCGGAAGCGATCGATCTGATCAGCGGAAACGCGTTCGATTGCATTATCCTCGATCTTGTTCTGCCGGATGCAGACGGACTCGATATCGTCAAGGAAATGGAGAATTATATAGGCCGCCAATCGACGCCTGTGATCATTCACTCGGCGCGTGATGTCAACAAAAAACAGAAAATGCGCCTAAGCCGATTCGCGCATAAGATCATTACAAAAAGCGCGACATCAGTCGACCAGGTCGTCGACCAGACCGCATTATTCCTGCATCGCGTCCACAAGTCGCTGCCTAAGGAAATGCGCGACCGGATCGAGAATCATTATTTGAAGGAGGATGTTTTGATCGGCAAAAATGTGTTGCTTGTTGACGATGACGTCCGGAACCTGTTTGCTTTGACAACGGCTCTTGAACGGTTCGGCTTAAATGTAAAAAGTGCGGAAAGCGGCCAGGAAGCAATCGATATCCTGAACCAGAACAAGAACATCGATATTGTCCTGATGGATATCATGATGCCTGAAATGGACGGGTACGAAACAATGAAAAACATCAGGCGTGACAATAAACATAAAGATTTAACGATAATCGCTGTAACGGCAAAAGCAATGAAAGGCGACAGGCAGCGGTGCATCGAGTCTGGTGCGTCCGACTATATCACAAAACCTGTGAATGTCGATCAGCTTTCATCACTGATGCGGGTGTGGTTAAAATAAGCATGCACAACCAAACATGACAAATCACGGCGTAAAGATATTGCTGGTCGACGACAAAAAGGAAAATCTGCTGTCGCTTCAGGTGATCCTTGCCAACCAGGGATACGAATTCGTTGAAGCGAACTCCGGGAAGGAAGCGCTTCGCATCCTTTTGCGCGATCAGGATTTTGCGATTATCCTGATGGATGTCCAAATGCCGATCATGGATGGATTTGAAACTGCCGAACTCATCAGGCAGAGCGACAAGCTGAAGCATGTGCCGATCATTTTCCTGACAGCCAACATGAACAGTTCGGAGTACATCTTTAAAGGATACCAGGCCGGCGCGGTCGATTATATGATCAAGCCGCTGTCGCCTGAGATCCTGAAAGCGAAAGTCATTGTGTTCGCCGATCTTTATCGAAAGAATCACGAGCTGTCGGCAAAGGAAGAAGCGCTTAAAGCCGCCAATAAAGAGCTCGAACTTCAAAACCACGAGATCGAGAAGCAGGCAAACGATCTGCGGATTGCCAACAAAGAGCTGGAATCGTTCACGTATATTTCGAGCCATGATTTGCAGGAGCCGCTCCGTAAAATACAGACATTCAGCACGTTTTTGCTCGAGAATGAAAAGTCGAACCTGACTGAAAAAGGGCAGCAGTATTTTGAAAGAATGCGGCAGGCCGCCGACCGTATGCGGCAGCTCATCGAAAGCCTTCTTGCTTTTTCACACACGAATGCGACCGATCGCCATTTTGAGGAAACGCATCTTGCCGCCATCGTCGACGATGTAAAAGCCGAGCTCCGCGAATCCATTGAAGAGAAGCTCGCCGAGATCGATTCGTCAGAACTCTGCACGGCGTATGTCATCCCATTCCAGTTCACGCAGCTGATGCAGAACCTGATCAGCAATTCACTAAAATTTTCAAAAGCCGACGAACCCGCCAGGATCGTCATCAAAAGCAGGATATTAAAGGGCAATGAAACAGCGAGCACGAAACTGCTTCCCGACAAATCGTACTGCCATATTTCCTTTATGGACAACGGCATCGGCTTTGCGCCGCATTTCAGCGAAAAGATCTTTGAGGTTTTTCAGCGGCTGCACAACCGCGACACGTATCAGGGAACCGGAATCGGATTATCTATAGTAAAGAAGATCGTCGACAACCACAACGGCGTTATCGAGGCGACAGGCGAATTGTCGAAAGGCGCCACATTCGATATTTACATTCCGAATTAGATAGTCATCGAAAACAGTTTTG
The DNA here is from genome assembly GCA_965365415.1 of uncultured bacterium. Classification (GTDB taxonomy): domain Bacteria; phylum Bacteroidota; class Bacteroidia; order Flavobacteriales; family Flavobacteriaceae; genus Flavobacterium. The sequence goes on from CBDUBP010000036.1 coordinate 3,637, forward strand.
TTTCGGGCGCTTTTCTGATCAGCCGTAAGTCGAATGCCATGCAAATGTTCCGCACAAATGCTTTTCCGGCTTCGGTCACAATGATACCATTTTCTTTGAATTCGAGTAATCCGTCATCGCGCATTTCTTCGAGTGAATCAAGTACGGAAGGAAGTTCGGGAAAATAGTCACTTCGGTGTTCCCATGAAGTTTCGAATCGGCACATCAGGTTCAATATGTGCCTGCGGATCGTCAGATCTTCCTCATTCAGAAGATGTCCGCGTGTAATCGGAAGTTCAGACTGTTCGATCCGGGCATAATAATCTTCAAGTTTTTTTTCATTTTGTGCAAATCCGTACCATATGTCGCCGATTGCCGATACGCCGAGTCCGATCATCACCTGAGTTTTTGATGCGCTGTAGCCCATGAAATTCCTGTGGAGCTTTCCTTCGGTGAATGCATCGTACATCGAATCGGATTTTTGCGCGAAGTGGTCCATCCCGATTTCATGATAGCCATTTTGAAAAAGAAGCTTTTTGCCGACTTCGTATAACCTTCGTTTTTCCTCGTCTTTAGGCAGATTCCCTTCGTCAAAACCGCGCTGGCCATTTCCTTTGATCCATGGAACGTGTGCGTAACTATAAAACGAGATACGATCGGGATTCAGGAGTTTTGTCTTTTCGATAGTATCTTTTACATTTTGAAGTGTCTGGAATGGCAGCCCGAATACGAGATCGTGGCTGACCGAAGTATATCCGATCTCGCGAGCCCAATTGGTAACATTCTCGACATTTCGGAAAGGCTGGATGCGGTTGATCGCCTTTTGGACCGTAATGTCGTATTCCTGTACACCAAAGCTGACGCGCCTGAACCCAAGATCGTAAAGCGTTTGAAGGTGCGCTTTTGTGGTGTTGTTTGGATGGCCTTCAAAACTATATTCGGAATCGTCGGCCCGAACCGCTTTTGCAAAAATGTTGTTGATCAGCGCTTCAAGATTTTGCGGTTTGAAGAATGTCGGTGTGCCGCCGCCGAGATGCAATTCCTTAATACGCGGGATTTCGGGAAGCATCGCTACGTACATTTCCCATTCGCGCAGGACAGCTTCAATGTACACTTCTTCGACATCATGCCGTTTGGTGATGCGTTTGTTGCATCCGCAGAACGTGCAGAGGCTTTCGCAGAACGGAAGATGAATGTAGATGCTGATGCCTTCATCCGCATTCGATTCAGAGAACGATCTGATAAAAAGATCTTTCCATGTGTCGAAGTCGAATTTGTCCTCATCCCAATATGGAACCGTCGGATAGCTTGTGTAGCGCGGTCCCGGGACGTTGTATTTCTGTATGATTGAATTTGCGATCATGATCCGTTATTTCCAAAATTCATCTGAATGTTCAACAAAAGGTGCATCGTTGTGAATGCGTTCGATTTCTGCGAGCTCTACTTCGGTGGCGACGGACTGAATCTTTTCGAAAAGAATGCGTTCCTCGAAACGAATGTGTGCTTCAAGTGTGACTGCGATATCGTTCAGTGTGCCGACTTCAATTGCTGAAGAGATCAAAGTTGTCAGTTTTAAATGATCTGCCAGCGCTTTCCCGACGAGTTCATCTTGTGTTCCAAGGATAGGAAACATAAATTTCTCCTCAAGGCCGAAATGCGGTTTAAGATGATTTTCATAAAACCAAGTTACATAATTGCCGATTCTGTGTGGATCGACATTTTTTTTGATGCCCGCCCTGATCTTCCACGACAGCAGCAAGCCATGATGATGGTCTTTGCTGAATGGTTTTAGCGCGCTGTTTCTTTTAAGCGGTTTCTTCGTTGTCATATTCCTCCAAATCTGATGAAACTTCCGATGACGACCATCATTACGCCGATTGTCGTTACCGATAAAATATGTACGACCAATGGTATGAGGCCGTTTTGTCCCGATTTTAGGCGCGGGATAACCCGAAAGCGTGCGCTTAGTGCGAACATCAGCGTCGCAATGAGAAGTGTAAGTTTTGTCGAAACTACGTTTTCAATTGCCGAATCGAATCGGAACCATTGATCGGGATAAACGCCATAGCTGATTGCCATCGCTATTCCTGTAGCTACCAACACAACCAAAGCAGACATTCCCAATTTCTCGTAACGGCTTTCAAAATCAAGGATCATTTCACGATTGTTTTCACGCAGTGCACGGGGAACATACGAGACCGCGAGAAGCAGATGGCCGCCGACCCAGATCGTGGCTGCTAAAAGATGGATAATCAGTAATGCGTGATGCGCGGTCATTTAATTTTTGTCTGTCGCAAAATTACGGATGGCCTCATGATACAGATATGATTTGGGTCACATATCAGAAGAGCATGTGAAGATGCAAATCTTATGTGATTCAGTATTAAGGTCTATCGGGGATTTTAGCCTTGGATTCATAAGAATATTTTTATAAATTAGAATAATCTTCGATAATATGACTTTGGTCATAACCTGACCACTTTCATGAAACTAAATTTGTACTATTAATTATTAAACCAACGATTATGAGAAAACTAGCAATTCTAACTGTCTGTTTAACATTCCTTGTTGCATGTGGCGGGGATAAGCAAAAAAAAGATCAAGAAGGCGCTCAGGAGGAAACAGTAGTGCCGGCAGGTGAACAAACTGCGGCTTCTCCTGAAGATTACGATCCAAACCGCGGCGAAGGAAAATATGAGAATATGCAATTGGAGCCAAAACTCGATCAGGCATTGGCCGACAAAGGTGAAAGTGTTGCCGGAGTCAAATGTTTGTCTTGTCACAAAACAACTGATGAGAGATTGGTTGGTCCGGGATGGGCAGGTGTGACCGAGCGCCGCAAACCGGAGTGGATCATGAACTTTATTACAAACCCTGACCCGATGATCGACAAAGATCCGGAGCTGCAGGCACAATTGGAAATCTGTTTGGTGCGCATGCCGAATCAGGGATTAGCGGACGACGAAGCGAGAAGCGTTCTCGAATACATGCGCGAAATTGACGGCGTAAAATAATTAATACTTCACACATTTTTAGACCATGAAAAACAAGTTAGTAGTGGCAATTGCCATGGCATTCGTTGGAAGTTCTGTTTTTGTTTCATGTAAACCAAAAAGTTCCGGCGATGCAGTTACGGGCGATGCTGCTCAAAAGGCCTATGTCGCGCCTGGAAAATACGATGAGTTCTACAATTTCGTATCCGGCGGATTCAGCGGCCAGCTTAGTGTTTACGGATTACCCAGCGGAAGGCTTTTCCGCGTGATCCCGGTATTCTCCGTCGATCCTGAAAAAGGATGGGGCTATAGCGAAGAGACCAAACCAATGCTCAATACCTCTCACGGCATGGTGCCTTGGGACGACCTCCATCACACTGAAATGTCGCAAACAAATGGCGAGATCGACGGACGATGGGTATTTGCAAACGCAAATAACACACCTCGAATCGCGAGGATTGACCTGAAGACCTTCAAAACTGCGGAAATTATCGAACTGCCCAACAGCGGTGGTAACCACTCTTCTCCTTTCATTACCGAAAATACGGAGTATGTCATCGCCGGTACACGTTTCAGCGTACCAGCGGATTATTCCAACGGTGATGTGCCTATCAACACCTATAAGGAAAATTTTAAGGGACACATCAGCTTTGTTAAGGTCGGTAAGGAAGGCGAAATGGACATCGCATTCCAGCTTCTGACACCGGGAGTTAATTTCGATCTTTCCCACGCGGGTAAAGGCAAGTCGCATGGCTGGTTCTTCCTTTCCACTTATAATACTGAACAGGCAAACACGGTGCTTGAGGTCAACGCGTCTCAAAAAGACAAGGATTTCATCATGGCAGTCAACTGGAAAAAAGCCGAAGAGTACATCAAAGCCGGAAAAGGGAAGAAACAGGCTGTTCGATATGCCCATAACACTTGGGATGAGAAAACCCATACAGCAAAATCTGAGATCAAAACCGAGGTTCTTGTTCTCGACGCGATGGAACTCAAAGACATCTGTTATATGATCCCATGTCCGAAGTCACCTCACGGCTGCGATGTAGACCCATCAGGCGAATACATCGTGGGAAGCGGTAAACTTGCTGCATTGATCCCGGTTTTCAGTTTCGATAAGATGCAGAAAGCGATCGCAAGCAAGCAATACGAAGGCGATTATGAGGGAATACCGGTTCTTAAATACGAGTCAGTTCTTCACGGTGAAGTTAAAAAGCCGGGTCTTGGCCCATTGCACACCGAATTTGACGGCAAAGGAAATGCTTACACATCTTTCTTCGTGTCTTCGGAAATCGTGAAATGGGACATCAAGACTTTGAAAGTGTTGGACAGGGTTCCGACATACTACTCAATTGGACACCTGATGGTTCCCGGAGGCGACAGCAAAAAACCTTTTGGAAAATACCTAGTGGCTTACAACAAGATCACAAAAGACAGGTATCTGCCAACCGGACCTGAACTTGCACAAAGTGCCCAGATCTTTGATATCAGTGGAGATAAGATGCAGCTGATACTCGACTTCCCGACCATCGGCGAGCCGCATTATGCACAGGCCGCGCCGGCGGATCTCATCCGAAACAACGGGCAGTATAAGTTCTATAAACTCGATGACAACCAGCATCCATACGTCACAAAAGGCGAGAAGGAAGCCAAAGTCGTCCGCGAAGGTAATAAGGTCCACGTTTACATGACCTCGATCCGCTCGCACTTTGCCCCGGATAACATCGAAGGAGTCCGCGTTGGTGATGAAGTGTATTTTCACGTGACAAACCTCGAACAGGATTGGGATGTTCCTCACGGATTCTCTATCAAAGGCGCCGATAATGCGGAGCTGTTGATCATGCCTGGTGAAACAACCACTTTAAAATGGGTTCCGGACCGCGTCGGAATATTCCCGATGTATTGTACCGACTTCTGCAGTGCACTGCACCAGGAAATGTCGGGTTACGTCAGGGTTTCGCCCAAAGGAAGCAATGTCCCGATATCGTTTAGTGTGGGAACAAACCACCCCGCAACCAAATAATTTTTCATAAAAAAGGGGCAAAAGAAATTTTGCCCCTTTAAATTCATACGCTATGGTAAAGTCAAAAATTTCATTGTTGTCACGGATCCTTTTATTCCTCGCAAGCGTTCTGTTCTTTTGCTCGCTGCTGTTCCCGATGTGGCAGATTGATCTCCAGGCTCCTCAATATCCTGAAGGACTGGTGCTCAAACTGCATGCAGTCAAGATTGGCGGTGATGTCGAGATCATCAACGGCTTGAACCATTACATCGGAATGAAAACCCTGCACACGGAGAATTTTATTGAATTTAAAGTATTACCCTATATCATGATCGGGTTTGGCATCTGGTCGCTGCTGATGGTCTTTTTATCAAGCAGAAAAGCCATTACTGCGCTATTTATAACTTTCCTTGTATTTGTGATTGTTGCCGGCCTTGATTTTTACAGATGGAACTACGATTACGGACATGACCTTGATCCCAATGCCGCAATCCAGGTTCCCGGGATGGCATACCAGCCACCACTGATCGGATACAAACAGCTCTTGAATTTCGGCGCGTATTCGATTCCGGATATTGGCGGATGGATGCTTTCTGCCGCAGGAGTTTTGCTATTTGTCGTTGTTGCCATGGAACGCAACCTGTTTGCAAAGTTCCGGAAGAAAAGCACCGGTGCTGCAGCTTTATTGATTTTGACGCTGACATTTGCCTCTTGTGCTTCCTGCGAACCAAAACCGATCAAACTCAATTCCGACAGTTGCGAATTTTGTAAAATGACGATATCGAATGGTAAATTTGCATCGGAAGTCATTACCGAAAAGGGCCGATACTATAAATTCGACGATGTGTCATGCATGATTCAATACGTCAAGGAAAATACATCAGTGCAATACACATCTTTTTTCGTTGGTGATTATCTGAAAGACAACGAACTCATTGAGGCAAAATCCGCCCATTTCATTAAAGGCGGGTCGATTCAGTCGCCCATGCGCGGAAACATCGCCGCATTTAAGAGTGAACCGGACGCAAAGAAATTTTCTCAATCGTTGGGCGCATCGACAACCGCCTGGGACGAAATCTATAATTCATACTAATGCGAATACTGCTTTTAATAGCTTTATTTTTTGCAGGAATTTGTAGCGCGGAAACGATCAGGGTTGGAAAAGACCACCCCGTGAAGTCGATCCAGCGCGCAATTTCCATGGCGGAACCTGGCGATACCATCATTGTGCATAGCGGCCGTTACCGGGACGGCAATATCCTGATCAATAAGCGGATTGTACTGATTGGCATCGGCTATCCGATTCTCGATGGCATGAAAAAGTCGGAGGTCATTTCGATCAGTGCCGACAGCGTTGTCGTCCGTGGCTTCAAAGTCATTAATTCAGGCAAATCGGCGCTTGATGATCCATGCGGAATCAAGATCTTCGACCGCAATTATGTCGTCATTGAAAACAACATCCTCGACAATAATTATTTTGGCATCTATATCCAGAACGGCAAGAACTGCATCATTCGCAACAACCGCATCAAGGCCTATGGTAAAGACGAACAACTGATCGGGAACGGCATCCATTGCTGGAAAAGCGAAAATCTGCAGATCACCGGAAACAGGATTTCAGGGCACCGAGACGGAATCTATTTTGAATTTGTGACGAATTCCGTCATCTGGCGAAATGTTTCTTTTTCAAATGTCAGATATGGTCTCCATTTCATGTTTTCGCACAGCGATGCATATATCACTAATATCTTCAGGAATAACGGAGCCGGCGTTGCGGTGATGTTTACCAAAGATGTCAAAATGTTCAACAACCTGTTTGAGGAAAACTGGGGCGATTCGGCATACGGACTCTTATTAAAAGAGATTTCGGACAGTTATATCTTCAACAACACGTTCTCGCGGAACACATCCGGAATTTTCATGGAAGGAACATCACGTGTTAAAGTTGAAAAGAACATCTTCGGATCAAATGGATGGGGAATGAAAATCCAGGCGAGCTGCATGGACAATGAGATCGTCAATAACAATTACCTTAAAAATACGTTCGACATCAGTACCAACGGAAGCCTCGTGCTCAACACGTTCAACAGCAATTACTGGGACAAGTACGATGGATACGACCTGAATCGCGATTTAATTGGCGATGTGCCGTACCATCCACTGAGCCTTTTTGCGGTACTGACCGAAAGTAATCCGTCGACGATGCTGCTTTACCGCAGTTTCATGATTACGCTTTTGGACAAATCGGAGAAAGTACTCCCAAGCATCACTCCCGATAATTTTGTCGACAAAACACCGCTAATGAAGGCGCTGCCATTATGATTGAAATAAAGAACATCAGCAAAAGGTTCGGTAAGCTTGAAGTTTTGAAGGATGTAAACCTCACGTGCCGAAAAGGCGAATGCATCGCGCTTATAGGCCCAAACGGATGCGGAAAGACCACGCTGATAAAATCGATACTGGGAATGGTCATTCCCGATAAAGGAAGCATTGAATTTAATGGCAAATCTGTTTTGAAGCAATTTGAATATCGCTCACAGATCGGATATATGCCACAGATTGGCCGTTATCCGGATAACATGACCATCGCACAGATCATCGATATGATCAAGAAGATCCGAAAGTCGGACACAGCTCTCGACGAGGATCTTTATGTGGCTTTTGGCCTCGAACAGATGCAGGACAAGCAGATGCGGACATTATCCGGCGGGACGACACAAAAGGTCAGCGCCGTTCTTGCATTTCTCTTTAATCCCGATGTGCTCATCCTCGACGAGCCGACTGCTGGACTCGATCCGCTTGCTTCAGAAATTTTAAAAGATAAGATCATCCGCGAAAAGGAAAAAGGGAAACTGATCCTCATTACATCGCACCTGCTTAGCGAACTCGACGATTTGGTCACGGAAATCATTTTCATGCAGGAAGGAAATGTGCGCCTGCACAAAAAGATCGATCAGCTGAAATCCGACACCGGAGAAGACAAAATATCAAAATCCATTGCTAAAATTTTAAGGCAGCAGCGATATGAACAGGTTAATTAAGATTATTTTACTCGACATACTCAGGAACAAGATCGTTCTTGCTTACACGCTTATTCTCGGCATACTGTCGTGGAGTTCGTTTGCGCTGGAAGACAATTCGTCAAAAGGAATCCTTACGATTTTGAACGTGATCCTGTTTACGGTTCCACTGGTTTCAGTGCTTTTTTCGACGATTTACATCTATAACAGCTCTGAGTTCATCGAACTGCTCCTTGGCCAGCCGATCCGGCGGGCTAAAATTTGGATCAGCCTGTTTTTAAGTCTTTCCCTTTCGATGGTGCTCGCGTTTTTTGTCGGCGCCGGGATTCCGCTGATCATCAATTCCCCAGACAGCATTGGCGTGATGATGCTTTCGACAGGCATTTTGATTTCTGTGATTTTTGTCGCATTGGCCTTTTTGAGTTCGATACTCACACGCGATAAAGCAAAAGGAATTGGGATTGCGATCATGTTGTGGCTTTATTTTGCGCTGCTTTTCGACGGAATGGTCCTGTTCCTCCTGTTCCAGTTTGCCGAATATCCGATCGAAAATGCAATGGTCGGGATCACTGCATTCAGCCCGATCGATCTTGCGCGGATCCTCATCCTGCTGCATCTCGACGTGTCGGCGATGATGGGATATACCGGCGCCATATTCAAGGATTTTTTCGGCACAAGCATCGGACTTATCGTGTCGTTCCTGCTTTTATGCCTGTGGGCAATTATTCCGTTTGCTATTTCGCTGCGCAAATTCAACCGGAAAGATCTATAATTTAAATGCATCTGATTAATGAAAAAGGACATTCAAAACAGGCAGGATATTGAACTGCTTGTCAATACTTTTTATGATAAGGTTAAAGCCGATGCCGTGATTGGTTATCTATTCAATGATGTCGCGAAGGTAAACTGGGATGAACATCTTCCGAAAATGTACAATTTTTGGGAAAATATCATCTTCTATACAGGAAATTACAGCGGAAGCCCAATGATCGTTCATCGCGATCTGCACCAAAAAAGCACGATGAGCGAAGGACATTTTAACCATTGGGTAGCGCTTTTCACATCGACAGTCGATGAGTTGTTTGAAGGTGAGCGGGCCGATGATATCAAAGACCGGGCAGCAAACATTGCGGCAGTCATGATGTATAAGACATTGGCATCGGGAAGGCCTCATTCCTGAATGATAACATAAACCGCTTTCAACCAAGGCTGATCAAAATAAGAATTTGTCTTGCGTAGATCTACAAATTTAGATTTTGAGTGGTTTTACCACAACGGCCGTATATGTCAGGCTTGTAACTTTATTATGTGGGAAGGGGAAAACCGTGAGAATATTCCTAAAGAAAAAAATTTGATTGCTGGTGTGGTTTTGAAGTTTTTTTACCAAGATTATCCAATAGCAGATTTATGGTCCAAATAAAAATGGATTGGGTGATATTATCCGCAAAAGCAAGCCATTAAAAAAGCGTAAACTTTATCGGTTTACGCTTTTTCGTTTTGAATTAATAATCAACTATTTCGGCATCAGCACATCATTGATGACATGGATGATTCCATTTGAAGTCTCGATCGAGTCTAGGATTTCCGAACCGTTCACAAATGTTTTGTCGCCCTGTTTGGTGATTTTGACTTTTTGCGGCGCTACCATCTCGAACTCTTGCCCGTCCTGCATGTAATCGGTTTTGAGCACGCCGACATAGGTATGATATTCAAGAAGCGATTTCAGGTCTTCTTTCTTGTCAGGTTTTAAAAGGCCTTCTACAGTTCCAGCAGGAAGCTTGTCGAATGCCGCGTTGGTGGGTGCGAATACTGTAAATGGTCCGGCATTGCTTAATGCGTCGACAAGCCCGGCGGCTTTGACGGCAGTGACAAGCGTTGTGTGATCTTTGCTGCCGGCAGCCGTCTGCACAACATTTGGTTTTGACGTTTCGTCAACAACACCGGATTGGCCGACCATTTCGGTTTCGGCGTTGGTGGTCTCAGCGGGAGTTTCACTTTCGGTCTGTTTGCATCCGAATACTGAAATGAAGGCCGCAAACAATAGTGGTTTAATTAAGGTTTTCATAAATAGTTCAATGTGGTTTTCTACAACAAAGGTTCTGAATGTTAACCGTTTAATTTATGATTTATATCATAATCCTGAACTTTTTCCGGAATTTGCGATAATTGGATCCCTTTGTCAAATTTCTTGTTTAAACCGCAGCAACAATTCTATTTATTTTCGTAGGGATAAATCCCACTGCTTCCCCTACGCACAATAAATGTAAAATTGCCGCAAGTACATCAATACGGCAAATCCATACATAACATTAAATCCACGAATCAGAAGAATTTAAAAATGCTCTTTGTTCTTTTCCGGAATTATCGACAAAACGGCCAGGGATGCAATTCCGCCAGCCATGATCAGCGACACCACGAACAGGATTTCATTTGCAAAAGGCACCATCGTGTAGCTAAAAGCCCCGATTCCCTGTATCGCAAGGACAATCTCATTCAGCAGTACACCGGTCGAAAAGATGAATAAACTCCACATGATCGGTCTGGAATCGGCCAAAAGTCTGTTCGCATAGATGTAAAAAAGCAGGAACAACGTGATGACTGCCAGCAAAACCAGATGCAGGT
>CBDUBP010000037.1:0-14200 GCA_965365415.1 uncultured bacterium
GCGCCGTCGGGACCTCCGAAACAATCGCTGAATTCCCGGGACAACGACTTCGCTACCACGCTGAGATACTGTTTCGGTATGATGCAATCCGAATCGAAAATCAGGAAATAATCGCCTGTCGCTTTTCGCATCCCGAAATTCCTTGAGTCTCCGGGACCAGAATTGGGTTTACAGTAATATGCGATCGATAATTTCTGCCCGTATTTCCCGCAGACATCTTCACATGGAACTGACGAACCGTCCTCGACCACAACAACTTCGAAGGCTTCCGAATAATCCATCCCGGATAAACTTTGCAGGAATTCACCAATCTCGTCGGGACGATTATACACGGGAACGATTATCGAAAAACGCATTCAAAGATAATTTTAACAAATATAATCCTTGAACCGCGAATGAATCCCGAAATGAAATAAAAAAAAGCCTCGTGAGAGGCTTTTGTTGCAGTGCAACATATTACTGTTACGCTTACAGATTAAATTTCCAATAAAACCGCATCTGTGTAAAAATATTTTTTCGCAGGGATAATATTTCGCCCCCTTCCCAAAGGCAATTGACAATTTTACGCATCACGCTCCGTGAGGAAAAACCGCATGAATAATTTCAATGATTATTTCACAAAGGTTTCCATCACGTCCTGGCTGACTCCCATGTTCGAGAATCCACCATCGTTGTATAAGTTTTGAAGCGTTACTTTTTTGGTCAGGTCGGAAAACATTGCAACTGTATAATTCGCACAATCGAGCGCGGTCGCGTTTCCGAGCGGCGACATTTTATCTGCGTATGAGATAAAGCCATCGAAGCCTTTTACACCCTGGCCTGCAGTTGTTGGCGTCGGTGATTGAGAAATCGTATTCACGCGTACTTTTTTGTCGCGACCGAAAAAATATCCAAAACTGCGGGCAATCGATTCAAGATACGCCTTATTATCTGCCATATCGTTGTAATCGGGAAATACACGCTGCGCCGCCATATACGTCAATGCAACGATGCTTCCCCATTCGCTCATCGCGTCTTTCTGATACAAGACCTGCATCACTTTATGGAACGACATGGCCGAAACATCCCAGCCTTTGGTCGTGAAATCGTAATTCTGTGCTGTATAATGATTGCCTTTGCGGACGTTGACCGACATTCCTATCGAATGTAGTACAAAATCGATCTTGCCGCCAAGGATCTCCATGCTTTTCTCTACAAGATTTTCAAGGTCCGCAACAGACGTCGCATCTGCAGGAATGATTTGCGATTGTGTTTTTTCCGCAAGCTGATTGATGGTTCCCATGCGCATCGCGATCGGCGCGTTGGTCAGCACAAAACGGCCACCTTCTTCAAATACACGTTCAGCTGTTTTCCACGCGATCGAATTCTCGTCGAGTGCACCAAAAATAATCCCTCGTTTTCCTTGTAGTAAATTGTACATAGTTAGTTTTTATTTGAAACAAATATAGCTGAAAAAATTAGTCCAGCAAGGCGCGCGCGTGGTTTATGGCCGATTCCGACACGGCAGAACCGGAGAGCATGCGGGCAATTTCGTCGACCCGTTCATCGGTCGAAAGTTTCATGATGCCGGATGCCGTTTTCTCGTCAGAAACCGATTTGTAAACCCTGAAATGCGCCTGCCCTTTTGCGGCGATCTGCGGGAGATGTGTAATCGCAAAGACCTGCATCGACGCGCTCATCTCTTTCATGATATTGCCCATGCTATCGGCGATCTCACCTGAAACACCGGTATCGATCTCATCAAAAATGATTGTCGGGAGATTGGTGAACTTCGCAAGGATCGATTTGACAGCGAGCATGATCCGCGACATTTCCCCGCCCGATGCCACTTTCTTGAGCAATCCGAAATCGGATCCTTTATTGGCCGCGAACATGAACGACAATTCATCTTTGCCATTCGCGAAATGATTTTGCGTTCGTCCAATTTTGATGTCGAGTTTTGCGTGTGGCATGCCCAAAGTCGACAAAATTTCAAGAATATTCTTCGACAAATCCGGAACTGCGTTTATTCGCTTCTGATAAATGATCTCGGCGAGTTTATCAACCTCGGAGAGATATAAGGCAGCTTGCTCGTCGGCTTTTTGAATTTGTACTTCGAGCTCGGAACCGAGGATGACCTTTTCATCAAGTTTATTCCTGATTTCGATGAGTGCATCAATATTATCGGCCTGATGTTTCTTCATCAGATTCGTCAGCAATTGCAGCCTTTGATTGACAAATTCCAATCGCTGCGGATCACTGACCAATTTTTCGGATAGTCTTTCAAGTTCTGAAACAATATCGTCAAATTCCACCAATACACTGCCGGCACGCTCAAACAAGGCATCATATTCAGGAGAAATGGACGAAGTCTTTTGAAGTGCGAGTTTAAATTCACGAAGATTCTGCAGGATTCCCGAAGCTTCATCATTCGACAGCGCGAATGCTCTTTCAAATTGCTCTGTAAGAAAGCCGACATTCGAAAGTCGGCCGAGTTCATCTTCAAGTTCTTCGAATTCACCACCAACAAGATTTGCAGCAAGCAGCTCATCAAGCAGGAACAAATGATAATCCTGTTCCTTTTGTGAATTTTGAAGCCGCACGCGTAAATCGTCTGCATGGCGGACAGAGGCTTTATACTCAGACAGCAGCGTTCTATATTGAAGTAACTCCGACGAATTCCCCGCAACGGCATCGATGATCCTGAACTGGTAATCTTCGCCGGTCAGTTCGCGTGTTTCATGCTGCGAATGGATATCGATCAAAAAATCACCAAGTGCCTGAAGTTCCTGAAGGTTGACGGGTGAATCATTTACAAATGCACGCGATTTGCCTGTCGGATGTATTTCGCGGCGGATGATCGTACTCTCGTCATAATCGAGATCATTCGTTTGAAAAAACGGTTTGAGATCGTAATTTGAGATGCTGAATGTAGCTTCAATGATGCACTTCTTATCTTTATCCTTCAAAGAAGAAAGGTCGGCACGCTTGCCCAATGCGAGTCCGAGTGCGCCGAGTAAAATGGATTTTCCAGCTCCTGTTTCCCCTGTAATGGTTGAAAATCCATTGGTGAAATCGATTGATAACCTGTCGATCAATGCAAAATTTTCAATCGATAGAGAGACTATCATTCAGGAAATTATTAGACGTTAGAATTTAGATTTTTAGAGCGGACTTCTTTATTCTTTACTCTTTCTTCCCGGCTCTAGAATTTAATTGCAGCCCATTTCGATGAATTCAATGGTGACAATCTCCCCAGGTTATCAACCAATCCGGTGATTGCGACATTTGGGCCACCTGAAAATACGGATACGATCTCGTCGGCCTTGGCATCAAAAAATACGCGGGTCAGGAACGCGTTTGGACGGACTGAATAAAGTGCACCCAAAGTCTCAAGCGAAGCGATGATATTCTGCTTTGCTTCTTTGGTATCTTTTGCCATCATGTCCATACCTGCAAAATGGTATTCGTACATTGCCTGGCGGAAAGGTGCATAGGTACTCGACATCATGTCACTGATCAGGAAATATCTCGTCTGGTTCCCGTCGGCCTGGCTCCAGCCTTTGTATCCGCCCTGGGCAGCAACACTGGTAATCTCCTGCGCGACCTCGAACCATGGGGTTCCACCTTCTGGAGCGAAAGTATCGGCATCCATTCCGAGTATCATATATGCATAAAATGCGACGGTTGAGACAAGGTTTGAATCAAAACTGTTCGGATTAAAAGTCATGTTTTCAAATTCGAGATATCTGAAACTGAAATCCTTATCCATGTAATTGAATACCGGCGAGGAATATGTCGAATTGAATACGGGCCGAGACGACTGTATCTGGATCGTCGCAGTATACTGATCGGAATCAAAAGAATTCAAAGTAATGAACATCGAACACGGGATCCGCTGGTTTTGCGGAAATGGTGTTCCTGTCCAATCGGTATTGTTGACCAATTCGCTGATCTGTCGCTGCAAAGTCCTGAATGTATTGACATTGGCGTTGGCAATCTTATCGGAATTGACGGTCACCTCACAATTGAGCTGCTGTGCGCCTGTGATCGACGCGGTAAAAATCAGAATCAGTAATAGTATCCTTTTCATAATGTAGCGATCTTTTTCAAAATATCCTCCGCAACTTCCTCTTTTGATTTGAGTTCCATCGGCTCAACGTTAAAGTTGCTGTCGATAAAAGTAATCTTATTTGTCGGTTTTCCAAAACCTGCACCTTCATCATTCATCGAATTCAAAATGATCAGGTCGAGGTTCTTCTTCATGATCTTTTGCTTGGCATTATCAATCTCATTCTGCGTTTCAAGCGCAAAACCGATCAGTTTCTGCGATTTTTTGATCTGGCCCAAAGATGCTAAAATGTCTTCTGTTTTCTCAAGATCGATCGAAAATTGCTGTTCGGTCTTTTTGATTTTTTGCAAGGCGGCATTTACCGGACGATAATCCGCGACGGCCGCAGCCGCAATCGCAATATCAACAGTATCGAAATGCTGATGGCATGCCTCATACATTTCTTTGGCTGAAATCACTCGGATCACTTTTATCAGCGGATGATTCGCTTCCAGATGCGTCGGCCCGGAAACCAGAATGACGTTCGCCCCGTAATCAGCCGCACGTTTTGCAATCTCGAAACCCATCTTTCCCGAGGAATGGTTCCCGATAAAACGAACGGGATCGATCGCTTCGTATGTCGGCCCGGCGGTTACCAGGATATTTTTTCCATACAGCGGCATCTGATCTAGGAAATGCTTCTCCAAAAATGCGATGATGTTCTCGGGTTCAGCCATCCGGCCTTCGCCCGAGAGTCCGCTCGCAAGTTCACCTGTTTCGGCAGGGATCATGATATTGCCGAATTGCTTCAGCGCAGCAAAACTATGAAGCGTCGACGGATGCTTGTACATGTCGAGATCCATCGCAGGTGCAAAAAACACCGTGCATTTCGCGGAAAGATAAACGGCAAGAAGGAGATTGTCGCAATTGCCGGTCGACATTTTCGACAAAGTATTGGCAGTTGCAGGAGCAATGAGCAGGAAATCGGCCCAAAGGCCAAGTTCAACATGGTTGTTCCACTCCGCATTCTCATCGAGCTCATCGAAGAATGCGGAATGTACAGGATTTTTTGAAAGCGTAGAAAGAGTGAGCGGCGTGACGAAATCCTTCGCCGCGGGTGTCATGACGACCTTGACCTCTGCGCCGGCTTTTACGAACAGCCGAACAAGCATCGCGGTTTTATACGCGGCAATTCCACCGGAGATCCCAAGCAAAATCTTTTTACCGCGCAGGACTGACATCGGATTACTTATTTCCGTCCCTGAAATAGATCTTCGCGTCGAGCCATTCCTGAACCGCAAGTGCATGTGGCTTTGGAAGTTTCTCGTAGAATTTAGAGACTTCGATCTGTTCTTTGTTTTCGAAGATTTCCTCTAGACTGTCGTTGTATGTCGCGAATTCCTCAAGTTTCTCGTTGAGTTCTTTTTTGATCTCAGAGTTGATCTGGTTCGCGCGTTTTGCCATGATCGTGATCGCCTGGTAGATGTTCCCGGTTGGCTCTTCAACTTGCGATTTGTTGTAAGTGACCGTATTTACCGGAGCGTTCGTCTTCTTTAAATCCATGGTATTTATTTGATGTATTGTTTTAAATCAGTTTCTATTCTCGCAAGCATCTCATCTGCCTGGCCTTTGTATTTTGTCGATGCGTTGAATTTCATCAGTGCCGCATGTGCAGCTTTGGCATTGTTCAGCCTCTCTTCCATCTTGGCTGGTACGCTGTTGATCGCAAGTTTGTAGGCAGAGTCCAATTTATAGAACAAAGCTTCTTCCTTGTACGGTGTTCCCGGATAATCCGAAATAAAATTATCCAATGCGACGAGTGCCGATTTGTAATCCGAAATCAGGTTGTATTGTTTGGCGTTCTCAAACACTTTCTTTTCGATCTTTTCACGCAAGTCCTTTACGCGCTGATTCGCTTCCGGAAGATATTGCGAGTTTGGATATTGATCGATGAATGCCTGAAGCTTATCGATCGCCTTAAATGTATCCACCTGATCAAGACTGTAACGAGGTGACAGCATCGAATAACTCTTTGCCGAAAGGAATTGTGCTTCTTCCTTTTTCTCACTCGCCGGGTAACCCGCTACGAAACTGTCGAACTGGTAACCCGCAAGATAATACTGCTTGGTTTTATAATACGACTGTGCAAACATGTAATACATCTTCTCAGCCGCCGGTTTGCCACGGTATGACGGAGCCATCTGTTCAAAAAGCCTGATCGCTTTCTGGTATTTGCCCTTTTCATAAACCTTCTCGGCCTCCGCATATTTGACGGCCATATCCTCAGATTTCAGTGCTTTCTGATATGAACCGCACGATGCCATGAAAACGGCCAAAAGGATAACAGAAAAAAATCTCGTCATTATTGATTTTTTGTTTTGCTGAAGTTCAGGTCTTTGCAACACTGAAAATCTTCCCGAAAGCGGGTCGCAAATGTAGTTATAAAACGCGTGTTTGTCAAATATTTTTTATGCGCGCGACGCTGCTTCGGCCGCCGACGAAATTTTCTTCGTGAATGCATCCAGCCTGCCTGCGAGATTCTGGTCGACATTGACAAGCGGCAAGCGAACCGTATTGCCCGCCAAGCCCAGTGATTTAAATACTTCCTTGATGCCGCCCGGATTGCCCTGTTCGAAGATCATATCGATGGAATCGGCAATCTGGTAATGCAGTTTATAGGCATTGTCAACACGGCGTTCAAGTCCAAATCGTACCATGTCGGAGAAAATCCTTGGGAATCCTTCCGCAATTACTGATATCACTCCTGCTCCGCCGGCCAAAACCATCGGGAGCGTGATCATGTCGTCGCCGGAAATCACCAAAAATCCCTCGGGAGCATTTTGAATCAGTTTCATGGCCTGTACGATATCGCCGGCGGCTTCTTTGATCGCCACGATGTTCTTGAAATCTTTTGCAAGCCTGATGACGGTCGCAGGAAGCATGTTACTTGCCGTCCGTCCGGGAACATTGTACAAAATGATCGGCAGCGGTGAAGCTTCGGCAACCATCTTGAAATGCTGGTAAATTCCTTCCTGTGTCGGTTTATTATAATACGGCGAAACCGAAAGCACAGCATCGAATTTTGAAAGATCGCGCGATTTTAATTCTTTAACGACTTCCGCCGTATTATTTCCGCCGATACCAAGTACCAAGGGCAAGCGACCACGGTTTGCAGCGACTACGGTCTTGATGACCAGTTCTTTTTCGTCATTGGTCAGCGTAGCGGATTCAGCCGTTGTTCCCAACACGACAAGATAATCGATCCCATTGTCGATCTGGTAATTGACAATTTTCTCCAGCGCTTCGGTATCGACAGAAAAATCCGGCTTGAATGGTGTAACCAGCGCGACACCGGTACCTATTAATGACTTCATGGCAGTTTGTTTAATATTTTGAGGTATTTTATCATTTCTTCAGAGAAGACCTTGTAATTTTCGGCGGCGGTGTTGATCATAAAGTGGCTGACGCGTTTGTCGACCGAGGTAAATCCGACTTTAAAACCGGCTTTCGAGAGATGCGAAACTAGCAATAATGGCGCTTTTTCGATGTCGTAGTAACTGATTAAAAGATCGAATGGTTTTGCGATGAACTTCCTGACTTCAGGATGGCTGATCTTCGCGGTCCAGCTGAAATCGCTGTGGCTAAAAACGGGATATTCAAAGGATTCATTCCTTTTGATCTTATCCTTAAAAACCAACACACTGATATCGTTTGGGCTGATGCCGGCTGCTGCCAGTTCATCGATCAGCGACTGATGGCGCGCAACATAAGTCTCGTCAAATAAAATTCCTATCGTCTTAATTTTGTTTTCTGAAGGTGCCGGGCCCGAATCCGGAAGCTGGCTTTTAACGATTTTTTTTGTCGAGAAATCCTTCAGCTGATTTAAAAACATAGTACTTTTACTTGATCCAAATGTAAAACAAATAAGGCATCCACGGGTGGCAAATCTAAAAAAGTATCGCGCCGGCTTAAAGCAAATTGTTTTATTCTTAACAGTTGCGGCGGCACTTTCATGCAGCCGGCCAACTTATCGCGTCGCGAAGATCGAGGGCAAAGAAATCCCTGTAACGGCAAGTGCGGGAAGTGACAGCCTGATTGAAAAATACATCCATCCCTATCGTGAAAGCATCGAAAAAGACCTGAACACGATTCTCGCCTATTCACCCGAGACGCTCGACAAATCAAACGGGAAATGGCAAACAGCAATTGGAAACCTGATGGCCGATGCAGCTCTCGATGCCGCGAATTTTGTGTTTATCAAAAACGAAAATAAAACGGTCGACATGTGCTTGTTGAATTTTGGCGGGATACGTTCGATCATCCCAAAAGGAAATGTGACGACTCGCACCGCATTCGAGATCATGCCCTTTGAGAACAGCCTTATCGTGGCCGAATTGCGCGGATCCGATATTCGTGAAATGGCTGACTATATTATCGAAGGCAAAAAGGCACATCCTGTTTCGGGGCTGACATTTACAATCGCAGATAACAGGCCGACAGACATAAAGGTCTCGGGAAATGCGCTTGATGATGACAAAATCTATTATGTCGTCACGTCCGATTACCTCGTCCAGGGCGGAGACAACATGACCTTCTTTGGCCGTGCGTACAAAACTTACGATATCACCTATAAACTGCGCAATGCGCTGATCGATTATTTTAAGGCTGTCGACACGCTGCCGATCAAAAATGACGTCAGGATAAAAATGCAATAATGAACAGACGCGATTTCATACAAAAAACAGCGGCCGGTGCGGCTTTCGTCGGACTAAGCGGAATTCCATTATCGGGTTTCAAACCCAAAGGATCGCATCTGACGATACTGCACACGAACGATGTCCATAGTTATATAGATCCGTTTCCGGCCGACCATCCAAAGAATCCTGACAAGGGCGGCGTTGCCAGGCGCGCGGCATTGATCGATCAGATCAGAAAGGAAAATCCTAACACGATGCTTCTCGATGCGGGCGATATATTTCAGGGCACGCCCTACTTCAACTATTATGGGGGCGCGCTTGAATTGAAACTGATGTCGATGATGAAATACGATCTCGCTACGATGGGGAATCACGATTTCGACAATGGCATCGACGGTTTCCATGCGCAGCTTCACAATGCGGAATTCGAGTTCGTATCTGCGAATTATGATTTCAGGAACACCGTACTGGACGGAATTGTCAAACCTTATAAGACATTTGTCCGTGATGGCGTCAAGATCGGCATCTTCGGGCTTGGAGTCGAATTGCAAGGCCTTGTCAATAAAAAACTATACAAGGAGACCAAATACCTCGACCCGGTTGACATAAGCAAACATATCGTCAAACGACTGAAATCAGAAGAAAAATGCGACCTGGTGATTTGCCTCTCGCATCTGGGATACGAATATAAAAACGATCCAAAAAAAATATCTGATGTCAGGCTAGCGGCGCAGACTTCGGGAATCGATCTTATCATTGGCGGGCATACACACACTTTCCTCGAAAGGCCGACCGTCGTCAAAAATGCCGATGGCCAGGATGTTTTGATCAATCAAACGGGCTGTTACGGGATAAATCTGGGGCGTATCGATTTCTATTTCGAAAAAGGAAAAAAATCCTCGTCAGGCGGCCGCACCATTCTCGTCTGATTTCTCGATCGCCATTACAAACTCATAGAAAGTATAAAACGCGAATGCATTGAGTCCCATCGCCACCGGACGCAGGATGACCGGCGAAAGATATGCGAGATAATACTTTTCAATAAAAACGATGAACTGCAGCGCGACGAAAAGCAATCCGCAGATCAGCAGCCACGAATTTTTACGATTGTCGGCCATGACATAATTCGACAGGGCAATCCCGCCCAAAAGTGATATCAGCACATTTTGAATGCACATGATGACGAATGTATTTTGCGGCACATCGGATGAAGCAAGCATATAGAAAAACACGAGAAGGAACGGCATCGTTGCGATGACCAGCGGAATATAATCCTCGATCTTTACTAATTTCAGGATAAATGTGAGGATAAAGATCCGATGTATCGTGAATGCGATCAATCCCAAATAAAGCATCGCCGGATCATTTGGAATAAACAGCAAATTCGTAATCGAGGAAAAGAGCATGGCAAGAAAAAACAACAGGTGACGGCGTTCCGACGCAAACCAGTATAAAACCATCAGGGTGATCGGCATTGCGGGCTTAAGAGCCAGAATTGCAGGCGTGTACCCAAAAAACTCAGCCATGATTTCGGAAATCGCAATGACGAAGTAAGCCACCGTCAGGATTTTCGTAACAGTGGCCATCTTTGAATTCGATTCTTCCATCGGGATTAGTTGGAGCCTTCGGCGGTTGGACTTTCGTTGTCATTTTTCTCGCGTTCGGACAGAATCAAAAAGCGATAAAATATATATTGGGCAATGACAAATAATGCCATGGCCAGCGGCTGGAAAATATTGATGCCAGTGTAATAAAGCCTGATAACAAATATGAACTGGGTTGCCGCGAACAGCATCGTACTGATGAGCAACAGGTTGGCTGCGCGGTTCGATCGCAACATATAATTGCCTACGGACAGGCCACCCAACAGTGAAATGATCACGCACTGAATGACAAAGATGACCAAACCGTCACCAAGCAGTTCGTATGTCAGATTGATCAGGTACATGTACACGAACAAAAAAGGCACGCATCCGACGATGATCGGGAAAATGCCCGGTAATTTGATGTGTTTCAATACAATATATATGATCAATGCGCGGTAGAAAAAGAAGAATACCGCACCTGTGAAAATACTCAGAAACGACTGCTTGATAAAAAATATATTTGCAATCCAAGAAAATACGAGCGCAAGAATGAAAATGTAGTTGATCCGTTGCGAGTTTCGATAGTAGATAAGTATCAGTGCGGGCAGGATGAAAGGCTTGGTCAGATAGATAAGCATCGTTTCCTTATAATATTCAGCAGCGATTTCAGCCAGTGAGATTAAGACATAGAAAATTGTCAACGCAATTGTTGTCCTGTCGGTTCTCCTGTTGACGAATTCGACGCTTTTTGTGAGGCTCATCGGTCGATTATTGGTTCCCGCACAAATTTCTTTCGGGAGTTGAAATACCTAACCATAAAGAAGTACGCCATAAACTGCGAAAATAAATTAATATGGTCGATTATCGGCAGTTTGATAATAAACGCATTGATGGCATAAAACAGATCCGACACCAAAAAACACAATGCCATGGAACATAGGTTCATGAATGCGGCAGTGCTGTCGGTCAAATAATTAAAAGTCGCCACCGTCACCATTATGATAAGAATGACGCCGTATGCTAAATATAAGAAATAATTGTTTAAGATGCTTTCTATATTCAGGCTGACGATTGTGATGACGATATAACTCAGCAGCAACAGTATGAGCGTCAGGAACACGAAATTAAACAGGTTAAATCTGACCTTTCGCGCATCCTGGAGCGAATATTTGACGATGATCAAATAAGAAATCATCGCAAAGAACATCACGTAAATGATCCAATCCTCGGGAAACAGGATCATGATCATATCGCCAATGAAGAAGCACCAAAGTGCAACAGAAAACCAGAAACTGGTTGTCCGCGTCTTGGTCTGCAGGTAATAATAATAGATCGCCGGCACGACCACAGGTTTTGCAATGAGTGTCAGGATTTCGTTGTTGAACATTCTGGCCGCGATGCTCAGCGAACCCGCGATCAGAAATAAAATAAGCGATGGCTTGGAATCTTTCATTTGATCATATCGATAAATTCCTGTTCGGAAATGATTTTGACACCGAGCTTGGTTGCTTTCTCTAGTTTCGCCGGACCCATATTCTCGCCCGCAACGACATAATCCGTCTTTGCGGAGATCGAACTTCCTGATTTCCCTCCATTGTCCTCGATCGATTTTTTAAGCTCATCGCGGCTGAATTTTGTAAATACTCCTGATACGACGAAAGTCTTTCCCTGGAGTTTGTTGGTCGCATCAGGATTCTCGGCCGTTACGATTTCGAGCTGCACGCCATAATTCTTAAGCCTTTCGATGATCACCGCATTTTCTTCGTTTTCGAAAAAGCTGATGACGCTAAATGCGATCCGCTCCCCGATCTCGTCAACCTGCCGCAGTTCATCATAAGTTGCCTTGGAAAGGGCATCTATTGATTTGAAATGCTTCGCGAGTTTTTTTGCGACGGTTTCGCCGACATATCTGATCCCAAGCGCAAACAATACGCGTTCAAAGGGAACCTTCTTTGATTTTTCAATCCCGGTGATCAGATTCTCCGCAGATTTTTTTGCCATCCGTTCAAGCGGAAGCACCTGGTCTACGGTCACTTCGTACAGGTCGGCGTAATTTTTCACGAGGCCGTTTGCAAACAATAGCGCTACCGTTTCTCCACCCAAACCTTCTATGTCCATCGCCTTGCGCGAGATATAATGCTGGATGCGGCCCATGATCTGTGGCGGGCAGCCATAGTAATTCGGACAATAATGCTGCGCCTCGCCTTCCTTGCGGATAAGTTCGGATTCGCATTCGGGACAGTTTGTGATGTATTGTGTTTCAGGAATTTCTTGCGTACGCTGACTGAAATCGACGCCAATGATCTTGGGAATGATTTCGCCGCCTTTTTCAACGTAAACTGTATCGCCGACGCGGATGTCGAGTTTCTGGATCTGATCGGCATTGTGAAGTGATGCGCGTTTGACGATCGTTCCCGCAAGCTGGACGGGTTCTAGATTGGCGACCGGCGTAATCGCACCGGTTCGTCCTACCTGGTAGCTTATCGATCGTAAGGTTGTTGAAACCTGTTCGGCCTTGAATTTATATGCAATTGCCCAGCGAGGAGATTTGGCGGTATAGCCGAGTTCGTCCTGATGATGCAGACTGTTGACTTTTATTACGACACCGTCGGTCTCATACGGAAGTTCGTGGCGTTTGGTGTCCCAAAATTCGATGAATTCAAAAACCTCATCAATAGATTTTGCAAGCCGCGCTTCATTGGGAACTTTAAAGCCAAATTTGCGGGCTGCATCAAGGCACTCGAAATGTGTCTTGTATCTTTTATCGGATGTCAGGAAATTATAGACCAGACATTCAAGCGGTCGTTTTGCAGCTTCGCCACTGTCCTGCAGTTTCAGGCTGCCCGACGCAGTATTGCGTGGATTGGAATATGGAACGCCGCCAATCTCGACAATATCCCGATTCATCTTGCGAAAACCTTCGAGCGGAAGGATGATCTCGCCGCGGACTTCAAATTTCTGCGGATAAGCGTCACCGCGCACATTTAACGGAACCGATCTGATAGTTTTGATGTTTGTTGTGACCTCGTCGCCCTGGAATCCGTCACCACGGGTAGCCGCGCGACTTATCTTTCCATTTTCGTAAATAATGCTTATTGATGCGCCGTCATATTTGAGTTCGCAGGTAAATTCAACCGGAACGTTTCCAAGTGCGCGCTGGATACGGTTTTCCCATTCGATGACTTCTTCCCTAGAATAGGAATTGTCGAGCGAATACATCCGCTGCTCGTGGGCGACGGTGTTGAAATTTTTGGTCACAGTGCCTCCGACGCGCTGCGTGGGTGAATTCTCGTCGAAAAATTGAGGGTTCGCTTCTTCGAGTTTTTGCAATTCTTTTAGCTTTTGGTCGAATTCAAAATCCGAGATTACAGGATTGTCGAGGACATAATAATTGTAATTATGCTGATTGAGTTCCGTCCTGAGCGATTCGATCGCCTCCCGAATGTCCATGTGAATAAGTTTTGACGGTTAAAAATAACCATTTTATGAAAGCACCACAACAATTATCCGTTTACGATCGAATTAACCTGCTGATACAGTTTACCATCGGATAATAGGGCTCCTTGACGAATCAGTTCAAAGATCTCGAGGTTGCGGTCGGATGCTATCTGCTTTTTTCCGGATACGATTTCGACCCCTTCGGAATGCAGGTTTTGGAGCATCCAATTTAACCCTTCGGTGCTTGTGAGGTCGACATCGGTGCGATGAGACTGCAGAATAAAAGTATGGATATGGCTCTCGCCTGCGCGAAACAGGAAAAGATGATGCTGAGACGCATTTTCCAGAAATTCAGCTTTGTTGAGAACACCTTCCCAGATCAGGTCGGAAAAAATGTCGATTTCCTGTTCGGCGATGTGCGGCTGTTCGGCTTTGATCTTATCCCATTC
>CBDUBP010000038.1:0-14171 GCA_965365415.1 uncultured bacterium
TATCTGCGTTTGCATTCGGATTGATCAGCAGTTTTCACTGTATCGGCATGTGCGGTCCGATCGCATTGGTTTTGCCTGTCGACCGCACGGATCCGCGTAAAAGAATACTCCAGATTTTGACGTATCAGCTTGGGCGCGTGGCAACGTACAGCACTTTAGGCCTTCTCTTCGGAATTGTTGGGCGGAGTTTGTATCTGGCAGGATTCCAGCAGCGGCTATCCATTTTCGCGGGAATTGCAATGCTGGTTTTGGCAATCGTTCCAGATCGGAATCTTTCAAAATATAATTTTTCGGGACCTGTCTTCAGGGTGATCACGAAAGTCCGAAATGGATTGGGAACAAGACTGCGTGACAAATCGTACCGCTCGCTGTTGACGGTTGGCATCCTCAACGGACTACTTCCGTGCGGAATGGTATATGCCGCACTATTCGGTTCAATCGCGATGGAAGAAGTGGGAAGCGGAATCCTGTTTATGACACTGTTTGGATTGGGAACAATTCCGTTAATGAGTGCCGCACCATATGTTCATTCGCAGTTGACAATTCCGGTGCGTGGCAAAATCCAAAAACTGATCCCGTATGCGGTTGCAATAATCGGTATACTATTTATTTTCCGCGGATTGGGAATGGGAATTCCGTACTTATCACCATCTGACATGTCACTTTTCGTAGGCCCGTCCGCCGACTGTCAATAAACTTTTTTTGTCGGTTTAATATTCATATGTTTGGAGTTAAATCCTTACATCATGAACAGAAAATTACTTTTGGCGCTTCTTGCGCCGTGTGCAATGTTTGCCCAGACATTAGTGCAGGATGAGATCAATTCGAAATGGGCGGCGTCCCAGCAAAACGTACTGATGCCGACGCTTGAATCGAATTCAGTTCTTGTTTGCGACGCGATCGACGTGCCGTATTCGGAAAACTTCAACGGTGTGACGCCTCCGGCAACTCCTGACTGCGGAACGATCGAAAATGCCGGCAACGGCAACAATTTTACAACCGCGCCAAATCCCGGTTATGGCTTTACGACGAACGTCTTGCGATACCAATGGCATACGTCGAATCCGGCGAATGCGTGGTATTTTACTCAGGGATTAAATTTAACTGCGGGCCAGCCCTATGTTTTGAGCTATAAATACGGAAGCGCAGGGTCGACGGTTTACACGGAAAAACTGAAAGTCCACATAGGAACCGCTGCGGCTTCTTCTTCAATGTCGGCCGCACCTTTGATCGATCATCCTTTGGTGAACAATAACGTGACGCCTATCACCGATAATCTGACTTTTACGCCGGAAACCGACGGTGTTTACTATTTCGGTTTCAATTGCTATTCGAATGTTGATCAATTTTATTTGTTCATCGATGACATTTCGGTGACACCGAATCTTGCAGTGGGAGAAAATAATTCGGTTAAATTCAGCATCTCGCCGAACCCTGTTATAGATGTGCTGAACATTATTGGCAAAAACCAAATTGATTCAATCGTGATCCTGAATTCCGTTGGGCAATCCATGATCGAGACGACAGTAGGTCAAAACGATGCTTTGATCAATCTCGGACAGCTTCCGGCGGGAATTTATTTTGCAAAGGTGAAATCTGGAAATTCGGTTGAGACACGAAAAATTCTCAAGGACTAAGCTATTTAACGACTTTCAAATAAACGAATCAACAAATATCACAAAAAACAAAAGCCTCCCGACTAGAGAGGCTTTTCAGTATATAGCCGGGATATCCTTATCAGGTTTGATCCCTCGAATAAACGAATTACAAATAAACAAAAAACAAAAGCCTCTCGAATAGAGAGGCTTTTCAATATCAAGCCGGGATATCCTTATCAGGTTTGATCCCTCGAATAAACAAATGAACAATTAAACAAAAAACAAAAGCCTCTCGAATAGAGAGGCTTTTCAGTACCCGGAGCCGGGATCGAACCGGCACGGTTTCCCACTGGTGTTTGAGACCAGCGCGTCTACCAATTCCGCCATCCGGGCATCTAAATGGCGAACCAATGAGGGTGCAAATTTAGAAAATTATCCGAAATATTCCTTTCACAGCCGGATTAAATTCATAAATTTGCACCTCGTTCAGAAAACACACAACTAACTAACTACATTCGAGGCGATTAAACAGCCGGTTTTACTGAAAATTGTACAGCCAATTGTCTGGATCGCAGCGGAATAAAAACTGAATAAAATGTCGTTTCAGGAACCGGAAGCTAAAATTTTCGCCTGTTCGCAAAGTATTTACCTCGCAGAACGGATTGCCGCTCATTACGGCGTTCCGCTTGGTAAAGTGACGTTCTCAAAATATAGTGACGGGGAATTCCAGCCATCGTATGAGGAGTCGATCCGCGGATTGCGTGTATTCATCGTATGTTCAACGTTTCCAAGTTCGGACAACCTGATGGAATTACTGCTGATGATCGATGCCGCCAAACGCGCATCGGCAAGGCACATTACGGCGGTCATCCCGTATTTCGGATGGGCGCGTCAGGACAGGAAGGATAAGCCCCGTGTTCCGATCGGAGCCAAATTGGTTGCAAAACTTTTGGAAGCTGCGGGCGCGACACGGATCATGACAATGGACCTGCATGCCGACCAGATCCAGGGATTTTTCGAGAAGCCGGTTGACCACCTGTTTGCCTCGACGATCTTCCTTCCGTATGTGAAGAGTTTGAATCTGGACAACCTTACGATTGCATCGCCCGACATGGGTGGATCAAAACGGGCTTATGCCTATTCGAAGTTCCTTGAATCGGATGTCGTGATCTGCTACAAACAGCGCAAGGCGGCAAATGTAGTCGGTACGATGGAATTGATCGGGGAAGTCAGAGGAAAGAATGTGATCCTTGTGGACGACATGATCGACACCGGAGGAACGCTCGCCAAGGCTGCCGACCTGATGATCGAGCGCGGTGCTTTGAGCGTAAGGGCGATCTGTACGCATGCGATACTTTCGGGTGACGCTTATGAAAAGATCGAGAGGTCGCAATTGAGCGAATTGATCGTGACGGATTCGATTCCTGTCAAGGAAGATTCCGGAAAAATTAGGGTTGTAACCTGTGCACCGTTGTTTGCCGATGTGATGAAGATGGTGCAGCATAACAATTCGATCAGCGGGAAGTTTTTGATGTAGGAAAGTCATCAGCCATCAGTTAGCATGATTCGTTTGACTTTTGACTTTCGACATTCGACATAAACGCGTTAGGGATTACCTGCGGTCAGTTCGGCTGTCAGCCTCGGGTGCAGCGGTTATCCTTACGGTCCCGATAGCTTTCGGGAGAGTAAAAGATAGAAGCGGAAAGCCCGGCCGAAGGCACGCCCAAATTGACAAGTGACAATTGACAGTTGACAATTGCTGTGAACCGTAGACCGTCAACTAAAAACAAGCTGACAGCTAAAAGCTAGGATTTATTTACTAATTATATATTTTACAATGAAATCAATTACAATTAAAGGATCAGAAAGAGAAAGCGTGGGCAAATCGGCAACGAAGGCTTTGCGTAATGCTGGATTGGTTCCTTGCGTGCTATACGGAGGAAATCAGCCGGTTCATTTCTCAGCAGAAGAAATGGCATTCAAAAACCTGGTTTACACTCCAAACGCACACACTGTTGTGATTGACTTGGGTGGAACGACGCACAATGCGGTACTTCAGGACATTCAGGTTCACCCGGTCAGCGACAAAATCCTTCACATGGATTTTTACCAGCTGTTCGAAGACAAAGAAATCACGATCGAAGTTCCGGTTAAAGTTACCGGTACATCTCCAGGTGTTCTTGGTGGTGGAATCCTGACGCTTAACACGCGAAAACTGAAAGTGAAAGCGCTTCCGAAAAACCTTCCTGATTATGTTGAGGCGAACATCTCGGACCTTCAGATGGGTGGAAAGCTTTACATCACGAAACTGCATTCAGACAATTTCAAACTTTTGCATCCGGACAACACGGTTGTTGCACAAGTGAGAATTTCACGTGCTGCGATGAAAGCTGCGCAGGAAGCTGCGAAAGCTGCAAAAACACCGGCGAAGAAGAAGTAATTCTTTTTTACATAAAAAAAAGCATCGGGAGACCGGTGCTTTTTTTATTTAATGCAATTGTTGAATGACTGTGAACCGCCTACTGACAACTGCATATTGATTGGGCGTGCCCCTGCGGGTCGGGCTGTACGCTGCACCCGAGGCCGCAGGCCGAACTGTCCGGAGGAAATCTTTGGCGGTTCGAGTGTCGGCGCAGCCGATGTATCGAGAACCGCCGCCAAAGGACTTCCGCTGCCATCACTCACGCGTTTTGCATCAAGTCGACTGCTATGATTTATCTTAGTTCTTCCAATAGAGAATCCAGATTTTCCATCGCCGCAAGCAATCCTTCTTTAAAGCCCATTTCAATAATCGCTTCAAGCTGATCGAGGTCTGCAAAAGTGATATGATTCTCAACAAGTGTTACATCGCCTTTTTCGATGAATCGCACTACCCAATGCGACTGCGGCATTTCCTCATTGATATTGCCTTCAGAATCGGCGAATGCGTCGTCGACGGTAAATGTAGTGCGTGGATCGATCTTCCTGTACATTGCAACGGCCCAATGTTCCTCGCCTTCCGGACCTACCATCGCGTAATGCCAACTTCCGCCCTCGCGAAAATCCATTGATTTTGTCTTAGCCTTCCATGGTTTTGGAGCCCACCACTGATCGAGGATCTCGCTTTTGGTGTACGCGTCCCAAACCAATTGGAGTCCCGCTGCGAACTCGCGTTTTACTGTTATCCTGTTGTGTTGCTTGTCAACAGAAAAGTCCATCAATAAATTACTTTTCATCTTTTTCGGATTTCATGGTTAATAATACATTATCGAGTTCGTCAAAACGACCTTCCCATAACTTTCTAAATTGATTTAGCCACTTGTCGACATCCTTCATCTTGCCCGCATCCAGTTCATAATAGATTTCACGGCCGGCCTGCTGCTGTTTTACGAGTTCGCATTCGAGCAAAATTTTGATGTGCTTTGATACGGCCTGACGGCTCGTTTCAAAATGTTCGGCAAGTGCGTTTGGAGTCATTGCCTGGGCCGCGATCAAAGTAATGATCGCTCTTCGCGTTGGATCCGCTATGGCCTGAAAAACATCACGTCTCATATCTGCTACCTTTCAGTTGCAAATATAAGCGCAACTTTTTGGTTGCGCAAGAAATTAGTGAGTTATTTTCGGTTTAGGGTAAAAAAAAAGCGGCCCGAGAGCCGCTTTCAATTATGACAAATTATTTTTTAATGATTTTGTCTGATTTCAGGAAGTTGCCTTCGTTGTAAATCCTCAGATAATAAACCCCACTTTCAAACTCGTCCACCATGATCCGGTTGTTCAGATTTTCAAGTTTCTGTGTTTTTACCAACTGACCGTTCGTATTGAAGATCTCAACTTTGTCGATGTTGGTATGTGGAGATGTAATCATGAAATACTGTGATACCGGGTTTGGATAAACCGCAATCGCCCTAACCGCTTCGACTTCGCCTACAGAAAGCGACTGGCATCCCACGGAGGTAAGCAAACTTGCGCGTGGTCCGCTCAGTGTATTTTGCATTACGGTCTTCTGTCCGTTCGTAAAAAAGGCCATGCACGCATCGTTCGTATAATCCATGTAATTCATGAACATTGGCCCGTTTCCGGTAAACACACATGCGTTCTCAAAATCAGGGAAACTCGGACAGCCATAATATGGATTGTTTGTCGCAGGTGTATCTGCAACACCATCGCTGTTTGGACCAGTGCCACAATCACTAAAATCCTCACCCCAAGGATGTTCCAATCCGAAATAATGCCCGATCTCATGGGTGGCAGTTCTTCCTTTATTATATGGTGCCTGCGCAGTTCCGGTGTTTCCGAAGTACTGGTCACCAATGCATAGTCCGTCAAACGCTGCTCCTGCTGCTCCCGGAGGATATGCGAACCCAAGCAATCCATTGTTTGAAAAACGGCCGATCCAGATGTTCAAGTATTTTGTCGGGTTCCATGCCGGCTGGCCTGAAGCAGTGTAGTAGCTGTTCTCGAAGACAAAATTTGCAGGAACCTGCTTTCTTGTGACGCCAGTCGTAACGTTGCCGTTAGGATCCTGCGTAGCTTTACAGAACATGATCTCGACGTCTGCTCCAAGAGGCTGGTATACCGCCGGAACTACCGAAGAGAAATCCGCGTTGAGCTTACGGAAATCGGCATTTAGTATCGCAAGCTGAGAGTTGATCTGTGCGTCGCTGATATTCTGTAAACTCGTCTTCCACAAAACATGGAATACTACAGGAATTGTAACGACTACAGTTGGTGAACTCGCATCGTTAAAGCGATTTTGAGCATTATTCTGGATAAAATGCTGAACCTCCTCATGATGTGCAGCAAATGTCGGATCCTGTGCTTTAAGCTCGGCGATTTTTACGTTGGTATGACATGTTCTTTGCTGCGCGAACATTCCAAGCCCGCTTAAAAGAAGCATGAAAAGTAAAGTCTTTTTCATAAAAAAATTATAATTCGGTTAAGGATTCAAATCTACAAAAAAAATCCATTCTCAAATGTTTAGCCTATAAATATTTAGAACTCAGCAGTTATAGACAAACCGTTCGGCAGATCTAAAATAACAGGCAGTCAATTGCCGAATATGGTATTTCCATACCTTTGCGCGATGCTACGATTTTTTAAAGTTTTTAAGACCACGCATCATCAGACAGACATGAAGAAATTCCTCATCGCGGGGCTTGGAAACATCGGGCCCGAATATTCAAATACGCGGCACAACATCGGTTTTTTGGCGCTGGACCATTTTGCAGAGAAAGAGTCGATTTCGTTCGATAACGTTAAATTTGGCACGATCGCGGAATATCGATTCAAAGGCCGTACATTTTTCCTGCTTAAGCCCAACACGTATATGAACCTTAGCGGAAAAGCAGTCAAATACTGGCTTGACAAAGAAAACATCCCGATCGAAAACCTGATGGTCATCACCGACGACATAAATCTCCCGTTTGGAACCATCCGCATAAAACCAAAAGGAAGCAATGGAGGGCACAATGGCTTAAAAAGCATTGAACAGATTCTCGGCAGCCAGAATTATGCACGACTCCGTTTCGGAATTGGCGGCGAATTCAATAAAGGCCAGCAGGTAAATTACGTGCTCGGCCAATGGAATACAGAGGAAAATGCCGCACTTCCCGAAAGGCTCGCTTTATGCGAAGATGCAATCCGCTCCTTTGGAACTGCAGGCCTTGAAAACACAATGACCACATACAACGGAAAATAAAAAAAGCGGCAAAATGCCGCTTTTTCATGGTTGTTAATTACTATTCAACAACGATCTTTTTGACCATCTTTTCGTTGCCTTCCGAAACCGTTACAAGGTAGAGACCTGATTGCACTTCGTTCAGATTGATTTCCTGCGAGAACATTCCGCTGTTCGCATATTCATTTTCAAAGATCAGGCGCCCACGCATATCGTGAACCATAATGCTGACCTCCTCCGACGAATTCGATTCGAATGCCACGGTAAAGCTTCCGTTATTCGGGTTAGGATAAACCGCGAAATCCATCGCTTGCGATACTTCCGGCGCAGCAAGCTGGCATCCAAAATTCACGCCCCACGAAAGCAGCGTTCCTGTATCCTGCTGGAAGAAATCTTGAATAGCAAGTGTCCATGTCCCATTTGTAGGCTTGCCATTAAAAAAAGCAAGTGTCTGATTTGGATTGTATGTCCCCGAAGTCGGACTACCGCACTGAACCGCGCCTGCGCCATCTTCAAACGTTACCGAAAACCCTTGATTCTGTGCGCTGTTACACTGACGGTTCCAAAGTGTCCTTGTCGTTCCGTCCGGATGTGTAAGCTTGATGACCATGTCGCCAATCCACGTGTGATCGCTGTTTACGGTAACCGTCATGCCATTAATGGTTTCTGCCTCCGTAACTTCAATGGTCGACGTCAGGGTAGGTCCGGTTTGATTATTTCCGGCTCCGTCCGGAATTGCTGCATTTGGGGAAATAGCCGCCGCATTGCAATCATAACCGATTGAAAATGGCATTGAATTGATCGCATAATAAATGTTTCCTGTTGGCTCAATCCAAATTCGGCAGGCTTCGCCCGTTGTATCAGGGACAGTGATTGACTCACTTCCATCGTTTGGTGTATTCTCCGCAAGTGTTATCGGGAAAGTCATTCCGCCGTCAACCGACAGCTTGATATTGACATTTGCCGATCCCGCGAGGTTAGTCGTATTGTTCACGCTCCATGTGATCGTTTCGGTCGATCCCTGGATCCAGGATGTTCCGATGGCGTTCTGCGAAGTTACCGCGAATGGCCCGGCCGTGGATGTGACATTCACGGTCCTTTGATCTGTATTGGTCTGTGCTTCGCCGGGCTTGTTATCACGGGCTGTAAAGGTAAATTTCAGCTGTCGCCCTACCGAAGAAAGCGCCTCCCATGTATTGCTCAAAGCACCGCCAAGTACAGTGCTGTATGAAGGCATGAATCGATCTTTTGATTCCGATGGCAGAAAGGAACGGAAGTTCGGACCCGATACTTTATCCGGACGCGGGAAACTGTTTTCCTGTGCCTGAGAAAATGGCGCATTGTCGTTTTCTTCCCATATGAAAGTCATCGGATCGCCATCAGCATCAGAGGCCGTGCCGCGAAGTACGAACGGTGTGCTTTTCGGGATTGTGATCGT
Organism: uncultured bacterium; assembly: GCA_965365415.1. Taxonomy (GTDB): domain Bacteria; phylum Bacteroidota; class Bacteroidia; order Flavobacteriales; family Flavobacteriaceae; genus Flavobacterium. Next base: position 8,693 of record CBDUBP010000038.1, read on the forward strand.
CGCGCCTGCTTCAACCGTAGGCGGATTATTGGCAAGTATCGTATTTACCGAGCAGGTGCCCTCGAGATTATCCTGGATCTGCAGAATGCTTCTGTACGCAAAAAATGGCAGTGAATGATCGTCGATGTCGAAACCGTTGCTGACTCCTGCATATCCCATGATCGTGATTCCGCTTCCCGGTTCGATGTTTACTCCGCTTCCTTCAACAAAATGCGAATACGTATGATTTGCTCCAAGCTGGTGTCCCATTTCGTGGACAACATAATCGATATCGAAATTGTCTCCCTGAGGAATTGAATTTGCCGGTGACGTAAATCCCGAACCTTTATTCGTATCTTCATCATCGTCCGGATCGTCATCTACACAGACACAACCGATGCAGCCTGCGTTTCCGCCGCCGCCACTTCTTCCAAACAAGTGCCCGATATCATATGCTTCGTTTCCAAGAACGCTGGTCAGGGTATTTTGAAGCTGTGCGTTCCACGCGCCTGCCGATCCGGCTCCTGCAGCAGAATAAGGATCTGTCGACGCATTTGTATAAATTACAACTGCATTGTTCTCAATAATTTCAAGTTTTACCGCAAGATCTGTTTCGAAGACTCCATTGACACGGGTCATCGTTGCATTCATGCCGGCAAGTGCGCCTTCAACCGTGCCACCGAAATATTGTCCGTATTCGCCCGTACATGAAAGTGCCAGACGATATGTCCTGAAAACCTGATCATTAGACAAGGCCGCAGCATTCGTGCGCTCCATCAAATCAGCGTTAAGCGCGCGATCTACGGTATGACACGCAAAAGGAAGCTGGCCTTTAAATCTGGTTGCCGAGTCAAAAAGCACATAAACAGACGCGTCCGTTGTATAAGGTTCGATGAATTCGGCACCGGAATCCGCGCGAAGGATCATCGTTTGGATGCCAAGCGGCGATACACTGAAACGCAAATAAGCGGTGCGATCGGTGACTCCCTGTCCTACGTAAGATTTGATTTGGGGAAATTGTGCGCGAAGCCCCGGCGCAAAGTTTGAAGTTTCCCAAATAAGGAACTGCTCGGCCTGACCTTCGATCGACGGCAGCGAAATAACAATTCCCGGTTTCCCTTCTTCTTTAAACCCAGCATTTGCCAGTGATGCGCGAAAAGCATTCTCATCAAGCTGGAAAAGCTGTTGCCTTTCCGAATATTCGGTAGTGCGGATCTTTTTTTCGGATTCGATCTTCAAATCGTCCGCACTTTTCCACGCCTTCAGCGATTGAGCCTCAGATTGCATAAACCCAAAAGCCAAAGCGATTAGTAGTAGTTTTTTCATTTGTAAAAATTTGTAGCTAACAAAAATAGCTTTTTTTCGCATCCGTCAAAGCCTGAAGTCCAGATTCAACGTAATCGTGCGTTAATTAACACTTGCAATGGTTTTTTTTCAATCATCATATATTAACGGTAACCTTTACATTTGCAAAAAAAACTGTGCAGGTTTTCAGGTCAATCGACGACTTTACAAGCGACAAAAAAACTGTAGTCACCATCGGCACTTTCGATGGCGTACACGTCGGACATCGCAAGATCATCGACAGGATTATTGACGATTCATCGCAATCCGAAAGTGTCATCCTGACTTTTTTTCCGCATCCGCGGATGATACTGCACGGATCCGACTCCATCACGCTTCTGAATACGATGGATGAAAAGATCGATCTGCTTGAAAACTATGGTGTCGACAACCTGATCATTCATCCGTTTGACGATACTTTCTCAAAAATGACGGCCGAGCGCTTCGTGCGCGAAATCCTTGTCGAGCGATTAAACCTGAAGAAAATCGTCATTGGCCACGACCATCGTTTTGGCGTGAACCGAACCGCCGGAATTGACGATCTGATACGTTTCGGGAAAATATTTGATTTTGAAGTGGAACAGATTCCGGTGCAGGAAATCAACGACGTTTCTGTCAGCTCTACAAAGATCCGGGATGCGATATCAAACGGAAACATGCCTTTCGCAAACAATTTCCTTGGATATGATTACTTTATCACAGGCATGGTTGCCGACGGTAATAGACTTGGCCGGACGATCGGTTTTCCGACTGCGAATATCAAGATCGCCGAAGTTTACAAATTGATCCCGAAAATTGGTGTTTATGCCGTCCGAAGCGAAATTGATGGAAAGTCCGTTGGCGGTATGATGAATATTGGATATAAACCAACCGTCGGCGGAAATGCCATCAGCATTGAAGTCTACTACTTTGATTTTGAAGCCGACCTCTACGGCAAGTCCCTTCGCGTCCATATCATCGAACGCATCCGCGATGAAATAAAATTCGATTCCGTCGATTCGCTGAAAAAGCAACTGACAATCGATGAAACGTCAGCGCGAAATATCCTCGAAAGAGGATAAGGCCAACTTATAGCGCTCTCGCATCTTTAAATCAAATGTCATTTGAAGCGATATTAAATTTTTACTAATTCGCCAATCCCGCCGTTTTTTTTGTTAAATTTAAACATCCAAAACACTATAAAAATAAATTGTTATGCGATTCAAGAGAGAACTGGCAAACGGATTCATCATATTCATCGGACTGGGCATCTACTTTCTGCTTCTTGAACTTGTTGGCCTTTCGGATGAATATTATCTCAGGATCCTGAATGTATTTATCATCATTTATGGTGTCAACCGTACGATAAAAGGCAATCATGCCGAAGGCGTGCGTGGCTACTTTACCCATTTGCTCGGCGCGATCCTGACTTCGATGATCGGCGCCATACTCAGCATTGCCAGCTTATTGGTCTATATTCATTTCAACGGAGGCGAGGCATATCTGAAAAATCTTGCAGAAAGTTTCATTTTTGGCGGAGGCGAATTGACGATCTATAGATATTGCATCGCACTATTGTTCGAATCTGTCGCGGCATCGCTTGCGGTTTCGTTCTGCCTGATGCAATACTGGAAAGATAAAGTGGAAGTCATCAATCGCGTCGACTGAAAATGACTGACAAATTCGGGCCTGTACTTTTGTACGGGCTTTTTTTTTGGCCAGTTGGCGTTTTCTGATCGCATATAAATACCTATTTTTGGCAAGACAAACTTGAACCATGAACCAAATCCGACATAACTGGACCAAACAGGAGATCATCGATATTTACAACAAGCCTTTTATGGATTTGCTGTACGAAGCATCAACGATCCATCGTCAATATCACGACCCTAACGTTGTCCAGGTTTCTACACTGCTTTCGATAAAAACCGGCGGCTGTCCCGAAGATTGTGGATATTGTCCGCAGGCAGCTCGTTACCACACAAACATAGAAGGCAACGATCTTATGTCGGTCCCACAGGTAAAAGCCCAGGCATTGCGGGCAAAAGCCGGCGGTTCATCGCGTGTCTGCATGGGTGCAGCATGGCGGAATGTGCGCGACGGAGAAGAATTCGATCAAGTTCTTGAAATGGTCCGTACGATCAATAAACTCGACATGGAAGTTTGCTGCACACTCGGAATGCTGACCGAAAATCAGGCACAGCGCCTTGCCGAGGCGGGATTATACGCATACAACCACAATCTGGACACATCAGAGGAATATTACAAGGAAGTCATATCGACACGCGGGTTTGAAGACCGCCTGAAAACGATCGACAACGTCCGCAAGACAAACGTAACGGTTTGCAGCGGCGGCATCATTGGAATGGGCGAAAGCGTGGAAGACCGCGCAGGAATGCTTGTCGCATTGTCGACGCTTGATCCGCAGCCCGAGTCGGTGCCGATCAACGCACTGGTTGCCGTAGAGGGAACTCCTCTTGAACAGGAAAAACCTGTAGAGATCTGGGAAATGGTCCGCATGGTTGCGACAACGCGGATCGTGATGCCGCATACGCAGGTCCGACTTTCAGCAGGACGCACCAATATGAGTCGTGAAGGCCAGGCGATGTGCTTTTTTGCGGGCGCGAACTCAATCTTTGCCGGCGACAAACTGTTGACGACCCCAAATCCTGATGTCAACGAAGACATGAAAATGTTCGAAATGCTAGGACTAAAACCTCAAAAACCATTCGTAAAGCAAGCACAGCCAACTTCTGTTGAAGCAGAGGATTCGAAATTCATTCCGCTTGGCGAAAAACCGAAATGGTCACGCCCCGGACATCAAATTGAAAGAAACCTCGCCGCATCAGGTAAGGGAAAATAAAAAAAGGCTTCGTTTGAAGCCTTTTTTGTTTATTAATTCCGGATCAGAATACGATCTTTCTTGTGGCCATCGATCCATCATCAAGTTTGACGCGAACGATCAAAGTCTGATGCGCAACCGACAATCCGGCTATCGAATGCATCACATCGTTAACTTCTGCATTTGAATAAATCAACCTTCCGGCGATGTCGAAAACCTCGACTGAGGTGATGTTTTTGGACGACTTGATACTAATTACATCGTTTGACGCGAACGCGATGATGTTTGCATTTTGACTTCCCGGATTATCGATGCCGAGTGCGCCATCTACATATTTCAGCAGAAAACGCTCGTTGAATGTTCCTATTTCTGTGCTGAACGTGTATTCAGACGTTACAAGATCGTGTGTTATCCCGAGAAATTTATCCTCGAGTAAAATCTTGCGGTCTTCAGTATTTAACTGCCCTTCCCGGTTGCCAATCTTTATGGTATAAGATCCCGCCATCGTGGTCGAAAATCCAAGTGGCACGCGATCGTTCTCATCAAATGCAGATCTTCCCTGTATCCGGTATTTATCTTCATCAATAAATGAATAAAAACTGATCGTATTTGACGTATGGTTCACAATTCCGTCATATCCACGATCAAAATCCATTGTCGCATTCTCAAAATACCCGATCAGCTGCTGGCTAAAAAGTCCGTCCGCACTTTGCATATCGAGCCAAATCCTGTCTTTTTCCGTTTCGCCTATTGCAGAATCTTCAGACAACCTATAAAACAGGTTGTTCGGGTGCAATTTGCTTCGCATCGAATTATTAAAAACTACATTCGTCGCCGTGACCGCTTCAACAAAAAATCCTTGTCCCGAAGCGACGAAACCTGTTGGAACCGGACTTCCGGTACCGCTGGCCGTTGTTCCACCGGTTAAGTTATACATCGCATAATCATCGGTGATGAAATTGTTCGCATCAGGCCCCGGATTCGATGACGAAATGCCGGTCCTGTGTGTCCAGAAATAAAGGGTTCCGGAAGTATTGGTATTCTCACCGATAAAGAGATCGGCCCATATTGCCGACGGATATGGATTCCCGATCAGGTTAAAATCATCATTTGCGTCTGCGCCGTTTCCACTCAAAGCCATTGGAAGCGTGATGACGCCGTTATTCACCTTGCCTGAGAATGTGACCGTGCTTGTCGCAGGAAAACTTCCCGTCGTCGGCGCCATGACGGCGTAACCTTTCCCAGGCGTCATTGCTGCAGCCGCACCCACAAATTGCCATGCGTTGTTATCGTCGTCAAAACCGTTTACAGGGGCAAGAATATCCGCGTAACTGG
>CBDUBP010000039.1:0-14118 GCA_965365415.1 uncultured bacterium
AATTTTCATAATTTATAGTTTTTTTGGTTGGTTAATAGCATAAAAACCCGGTCTGAGTTTGACTGGGTTTTTTTGTTTTGGTACTTTTGGAACAAATATTGCCAGACGCCCGCGCAATTTGAAAAAACGCTATGAAGAAAATCATCATTTTACTCATTTTTATTGTCGCAACGGGCTTTGGAACTCAACGTCAAAACGCTTTCCAAAGCGGGGAATGGTTCAAGTTCAGGATTCATTATGGTGTCATCAACGCAGGCTACGCAACTCTTGAAGTCAAGGATGCTGTACGAAACAATAAAAAAGTTTATCACGCGATAGGCAAGGGTTGGACAACCGGCATGTCGCGTTTCTTTTTTAAGGTTGATGATCTGTACGAAAGCTATTTCGATAAAGAAACCGGCCTGCCCTATTCGTTTGTCCGAAAAATTAATGAAGGCGGATACACCAAAAATCAGGAAGGATTTTTTAACCAGGGCGCTGATCGGATCCTCCTGAAGGATTATAAGAAAAAGAACGAGAAAACTTATGCGGTTCCGAACAATACTATGGATGTGGTCGCTGCGTTCTACTACCTGCGGAACCATCCTTCGATTGATAATTTAAGGGCCGGCGAATCGATTGCCATCGATATGTTTTTCGATGATGAGACGATGAAATTCAGGTTGAAATATCTCGGCAAGGAAGATATCAAAACGAAATACGGAACGATTTCTACCATGATTTTCCGTCCTCTTGTGCAATCCGGGCGTGTCTTCAAAGAAGAAGAAAGCCTTACAGTCTGGATATCTGCAGACGACAACAAAATACCTGTTAGAATAAAAGCGAGCCTCGCCGTTGGATCGCTTAAAGCTGATCTTGACGGATTCAAAGGACTCAAACATCCTTTTGTAATAAAAGCAAAACCTTGATGGAGAACACCGAGAATATAACCAATCTGTTATCCGAACTGGATCGAAAGTTCCATTCGATGAACCAGAAGACCGAAACACATCTTGAAGGCCTGCTATGGGCAAAACCGATTACCTACTGGGATTATATCCAAACCGATGCGTTGCTGAGCCTGCAGGTGCAAAGGACACAACTGCCTGATGAGAATGTTTTCATCATGTATCATCAGATCAATGAACTTCTGTTCAAAATGATTTTATGGGAGATCGACCAGATATCATCAACTGAAAGCCCCGAAACCGAATTCTTTACCGAACGTCTTGGCCGCATCAGCAGGTACTTCGATATGCTGACCACATCATTCGACATCATGGGAGACGGGATGGAGGTCGCGCAGTACATGAAGTTCAGGAATACACTTACACCGGCAAGCGGGTTCCAATCGGCACAGTACCGACTTATCGAATTCGCATCCACTGACCTGATAAACCTGATCGACGCAAGGTTTCGCGATACGATCGACCGCAATACTCCTTACGAACATGCATTCGAGCATTTGTATTGGCAGGCTGCAGGCAAGGATTACGTGACAGGTCAGAAATCATATTTGATCCAGCAATTCGAAAAGAAATACAAGGAAATGTTCCTGCGAAAGATGGAGCAATACAATACCACGAATATCTGGAAAAAATACAGCCAGCTACCGGAAGAAGATCGTGCCAACCCCGAATTGATCGCAGCAATGCGTCATTATGATCGCACAGTGAATGTAACGTGGGTCATGGGTCACCTTAACGCCGCTCGCAAATATATCGACAGCGGTCAGGGATCGGGAGAGGCGACAGGCGGCAGCGATTGGAAGCGATACATGCATCCAAAATTCCAGCGCCGTATTTTTTTCCCGCAACTATGGAGTGAAGATGAACTAAAGAACTGGGGTGAGGAAAATTAGCCGTCGCAAAAGCTTACGATTTGAAAAGATTATTTTTCTTCACAATAGCACTGCTTTCATTATATTCTTGCGATAAGGATGTCGAACAGGTGCCTGAAATCGTCGTCAAACGTGATGAACACAAGTATGATTTCGGGTTTAAATTGTCAGACTTCAATATCGTGCACGATACCGTTGCTGCCGGCGACACTTTCGGAGGCATCATCGAATCGCAGAACATCGGCGACCTCCGCGTGTACGATATTACACAGAAAGTACGCGACACCTTCGACGTGAGGCTCATCCGACGTGGAAAGCCATTTACGCTTCTTCGGTCACTTGACAGGAAAAAGGAGCTTCAAGCATTCATTTACCAGCCCGACAGGCTCACTTACTACGTGATCGATCTTCGCGATTCCATCACGGCAACCAAAAACATCAGGCCTGTTACAATCCGGCGACGCACAATTGCCGGCCAGCTTGATGGATCATTATCGGAAGCTTTGGGAAAGGAAAACGTCGAGCCGGAACTCGCATCGCGGATCTCGAAGATCTATCAATGGACGATCGACTTCTTTAAACTTCAGAAAGGAGCGAAATTCGGCGTGACATTTACCGAACGATTTATCAATGACAGCGTTTATGATGGCGTCGACAGCCTTCAGGCCGCGTTTTTTGAATATAAAGGAAAGTATGTTTACGCGTTTCCTTTTGCCCAGGATCCGAATTCAAACAAACTTGAATATTACGATGAGGAAGGCAAACCGCTAAAGAATTTTTTCCTCAAAGCACCACTGAAATTCAGTCGGATATCCTCACGCTTTTCTCCCCGCCGGTTTCATCCGGTGCAATCCGTCTGGAAGGCGCATAAAGGAACCGATTATGCCGCGCCACACGGAACGCCTATTATGACTACCGCAAGCGGAGTTGTTGAGCAAACCGGCTATACTGCCGGAAATGGTAACTTTGTGAAAGTCAGGCATAATAAAACCTATTCGACGCAGTACCTCCATATGTCAAAGATTTTAGTCCGCCGCGGACAGCGCGTCAATCAGGGCGACGTCATAGGCCGGGTCGGAAGTACGGGTCTTGCCACCGGGCCGCATGTATGTTACCGCTTTTGGAAAAATGGTGTTCAGGTGGATGCGCTTCGCCTAAAATTACCGAATGCCGAGCCAATGAACCGCAAGCATAAACCGCGGTTTCTTGCACATATGACGCCGTTGAAGCAGGAACTCGACAGCATGGCAGGAATTAAATTTAAAGATTAATCTATGGCATTAAATACGATCGATCCGACCACTACAAAAGCATGGGTGAAACTGTCGTCACACTTTGATACGATGCGAACCGCCCAGATGCGTGACATGTTTGAAGGTAATGAAGCACGTGCGCGAAAAATGACTATCGGCTGGAAAGATTTCGTTGTCGATTATTCGAAGAATATCGCCGATGATGAAACGATGAAACTTCTTTTTGAGCTGGCATCGGAAATCGGACTGAAATCGGAAATCGAGAAATATTTTACGGGCGACATTATCAACCGGACGGAGAAACGCGCGGTGTTGCATACTGCTTTAAGGGCTCGGAAGACCGATGTGATAAAAGTAGACGGCGAGAACGTCATCGGTGAAATTTATGATGTTCGCGAAAAAATGCGGCAATTTTCGCAGGAAATCATCAATGGCGGCAGGAAAGGATATTCCGGAAAGCCATTTACCGACATTGTCAACATCGGAATTGGCGGATCGGATCTCGGTCCTGCAATGGTCGTCGAGGCACTGAAATTTTATAAGAATCATCTTAATGTCCACTTTGTTTCAAATGTCGATGGCGATCACGTACAGGAGGTTATCAGGGATCTGGATGCTGAAACCACGCTTTTCGTCATCGTTTCCAAGACGTTTACAACGCAGGAGACTTTGTCGAATTCCGAAACGATCCGCCGGTGGTTTCTTGAATCAGCGTCACAGTCAGATGTGTCGAAACATTTTGTAGCGGTTTCGACCAATATCGAACGCGTAACCTCATTCGGCATTGATCCGTCGAATATTTTCCCGATGTGGGATTGGGTTGGCGGACGATTTTCACTTTGGAGCGCGGTCGGTTTATCGATAAGTCTTAGCGTCGGATACGATAATTTCGAGAAATTACTCGATGGAGCCAACGAAATGGACGAACATTTCAGGCATACTAATTTTGATCGGAACATCCCGGTCGTACTGGCCTTGTTGACCATTTGGTACAATAATTTTTTTGATGCTGAAAGCCACGCGATAATTCCATATACACAATATTTGTCGCGGTTTGCCCCGTATTTGCAGCAGGGAATCATGGAGAGCAACGGAAAAAGTGTCGGCCGAAACGGACAAAAACTGCATTATCAGACCGGAAACATCGTATGGGGTGAACCAGGAACCAACTCACAACACGCATTTTTTCAGCTGATACATCAGGGAACCAAATTGATTCCTGCGGACTTCATCGGTTTTGCGCATTCGCTTTATGGCGATGAAGACCATCACGATAAATTGATGTCGAATTTCTTTGCCCAAACGGAAGCATTGCTGATGGGAAAAACTGAATACGAGGTTCGTGCGGAGTTCGAAAAAACGGGAATTGCACGCGACGAGGCGGATTTTTTACTTCCATTCAAAGCTTTTTCAGGCAACCGGCCAACAAATACGATTCTGATCAAAAAACTCACTCCTGCAACGCTCGGCTCACTGATTGCGATGTACGAACATAAAATCTTTGTTGAAGGCGTGCTCTGGAATATTTTCAGTTATGCTCAGTGGGGCGTCGAGTTGGGCAAGCAGCTCGCAAACACGATTTTGAACGAGATCACATCAGGCAGAAGTAATCAACATGATGGCTCGACGCAGGCGCTTTTGGCACACTATCGCGCGATGAAGTCTTAATAGCCCTACAAAAGCGGGCGGTTTTATTTTCATTTTTTTATATTTGTCGAAATCAACAATTTTAAGGCATGTATAAATTTATCCTGCAGGCGCATTCAGGCTGGGCTTATATCGTTTTGATTTTGCTCGCAATTGCCGTTATCAATGCTTTTATCGGACTCTCATCGAGGAATCCTTTTACGATGAAAGACAGAAGGATCTCGATGATCGCTTTGGTTGCTGCGCACATTCAGCTTGTCTTCGGAGTCCTGTTATATTTTACATCACCAAATGGACTGGATAAGATCCAGGCAGTCGGAATGGCCGGAATGACTTCATTCGACCGGCTTCTTGCGCTTGAACACCCGCTGACCAATATCATTGCATTGATACTGATTACGATTGGCTGGTCGAAGCATAAGCGTGCCGCAGATGAAAGGAAATTCCGTACGATCGCTATTTTTTATGCGCTCGGTCTTTTGTTGCTTTTAGTCAGGATCCCATGGGAAACCTGGTTTGCGTAACCAAAAATTAAATACATGAATTTACAAGCAGTGAAAATATTGCCGGGTATCATCATGTGGTTTCTTACCATTTGTGCATCCGGTGCTCAGGAAAAAGGAAAGCTGACAGCTGAAAATATTCATAAGGATACAATTTCGATCACATATAAACATAAATCGCCCGACACGCTGTCGGTTCCGATGAGTTTCAAACCGTTTAAGAAGAACGCACATGCATCGTATTATTCGGATAAATTCAATGGTCGGAAAACTGCGAGCGGAAGCAAATTCAACAACAATAAATATACGGCTGCGCACAGGAAGCTGCCCTTTGGAACAAAACTCAGGCTTACCAATGAAGTAAATGGAAAATCTGTGATCGTAGAGGTTACGGATCGCGGACCTTTTACAAAATCACGGGAAATCGACATTACCCGTCGGGCATTTATGGAACTTGCCCATAACAAAGGAAGTGGAGGCGTCAGCGTTACAATTGAAGAAATCATTTCCCCAAAGGAAACTACCAAGCCTTAAAAGGATTTTTCGACAAATAGGAGTTATAGTATCGGTTGTCAGCCGTCACTTCGTCCCCGAGCCAATCGGGTTTATCAAAATGCTCATCTTCAGATCTGAGTTCAATTTCGGCAATGACGAGCCCTTCATTGTCGCCAAAAAACTCGTCAACTTCAAAAAGATGTCCGTCAAATTCGACCTCATACCTTATTTTATCGATAACGCCGGGCTCGCAAAGTTCCATCAGCGGTTTCGCTTCGGTAAGGGACAATTCCGTCTCCCATTCAAAGCGTGTCATTCCGGTTTCGTTCGATTTGCCTTTTATCGTCAAAAATCCCGCTTCACTTCTGATCCTGATTCGTACGGTACGTTCGGGATCTGAATTGAGGTAACCTTGAGCAATGCGGTTCCTGCTTTTGGCAAATCGCTTATAATCGTCGGATAAGACTAGGAACTTCCGCTCTATTTCTTTCATGTGGCGAACATCTGATGGACGGTAAAGATATTAAATTTGCCTCATGGCAGAATTGGATTCGCGCAAGATCATACACGTCGACATGGATGCTTTTTATGCGTCGGTCGAGCAGCTCGACAATCCTGAACTGCGCGGAAAACCGATTGCCGTTGGCGGATCTGAAAATCGCGGTGTTGTTGCCGCAGCAAGTTATGAAGCGAGGAAATTTGGTGTCCGCAGTGCGATCAGCGGCGTGCTGGCGCGTAAATATTGTCCTGAACTGATCTTTGTCAGGCCTCGTTTCGACCGGTACAAGGAAGTATCGAATAAGATTCGGGAAATATTTTATGAATTTACCGACATGGTCGAACCGCTTTCACTGGACGAAGCGTACCTTGACGTTACATCAAACAAAAAAGGAAATCCGAGTGCTTCTTTGATTGCAAAGGAAATCCGGGGCCGCATCTTCGAAGAAACCGGTCTGACAGCCTCAGCCGGAATATCGATCAACAAATTTGTGGCGAAAGTTGCGTCGGATATCAACAAGCCAAACGGCCAGAAGACTGTTCCGCCTGATGAGGTCATTCCATTTCTCGAACAATTGCCGATCAGAAAGTTTTACGGAGTCGGCAAAGTGACGACCGAGAAAATGTATCAGCTTGGAATTTTTACCGGTGCCGATCTCAAACAGAAATCTCTGGAATTCCTTGAGAGCCACTTCGGCAAGTCCGGAAATTACTATTATCACATCGTCCGGGGCATTCATCATAGCGAAGTCAAACCCTATCGAACGGCAAAATCCGTCGCTGCCGAACATACTTTTGACGAAAACCTGTCGTCCGAGATCTTTATGCAGGAAAGGCTTAGTGAAATTGCAGAACAGCTTTCGAAACGCATCAGCCGATATGAAATCTCGGGGAAATCGGTAACGCTGAAGATAAAATACAGTGATTTTACGATCCAGACGCGCAGCAAAACAATTCCATATTTTATATCGGACAAAAAAACGATTCTGGAAATCGCCACCGAGCTTTTATACCAAGAGAAAATGAAGGATTCCGTGCGCCTGCTGGGAATTTCACTTCACAATTTGAATACCGAGGAGAAAAAAGTGGTCGGCGTCCAGCTTAAATTTGATTTCTAAAAAAAAGCCGCCCGAAGGCAGCTTCCAATTGTTATATTCTGATCTTTTAGTCGCGGCTCGCAAGTTTCGAAAGCAGTCTGAGAAATTCGATGTACAACCAAACCAGCGTTACCATCAATCCCATCGCGCCGAACCATTCCATATATTTTGGATGTTTTTGCTCGGCGCCTTTTTCGATCATATCGAAATCAAGAAAGATGTTCAACGCAGCAATGATAATCACGAATACGCTGATTCCGATGCTCATAAGGGAATTCCCATGATGAACCGGCACGAAGTCGGTAAATAATGAAACCAGCCACGAAATGAGGTAATACGTAAAGATTGCAAGTGTTGCAGCAATGACGATCGATTTGAATTGCTCCGTCACTTTGACGATCTGGAAGCGATACAGTCCAAGGCAGATCAGGAAGGTCACAAAGGTTGCACCAACGGCACGGATAACGATTCCGGGGTACATTGCTTCGAAGATCGCGGAGATCGCACCGATGAAAAGTCCTTTGAACAAGGCATATCCCGGTGCAAGATAAGGCGATGCCTGTGGTTTGAATGCCGAGATCACTACAAGGATCAGTCCGACTATTGCGCCGCCGATTGCAAGTGGATACACGTTCATTCCGTTGAATGTCATCCACCACGTCACTGTCGACGTGCCGACAAGCAAGAGGAACAGCATCAGTGTTTTCGACATCGTGCCGTTGACAGTCATTGTTTCGTTGTAATCGATGACTGAGGATTCGTCACCGATTGCAGACGTCCGGGTAAAAGTCTTGTTTTTTAGGAATGGGTTTTTTGATTCGAATTTCATAATCGTTTTGTTAGGTTGAACCAAATATAATATTTTTTGTTCTGTTTAGTTTTCAATCTCAGAAACACGCAGCGTGTTCACCATTCCTTTGTCGGCCACCGGCATAGCCGCGAGATTAATCAGGAAATCGCCTTTTTGGACAAATCCTTTTTCTTTGGCTATTTCGTTGATATCAGTTACGGTATCATCGGTGCTGACGAATTTGTCATAATAAAATGATTTGACGCCCCAAAGCAGATTTAACTGTGTCAGTATACGGCGGTTTGACGTGAAAACAAGTATATGGGACTGTGGCCGCCAGGCCGAGATCTGGAAGGCCGTATAACCGCTGTTCGTAAGGGTACAGATCGCTTTTGCCTTGATGACGTTGGCCATCATCGCCGCATGATGACAAATGGATTTTGTGATGAATCGTTTCGTGCGTACCTGTGGCGTGTTTTGCGGAACCAGGATCAATGGAGAATCTTCAACTGCCTCGATGATCTGTGTCATCTTTTGGATCACCTGAACAGGATAATTTCCGACCGATGTTTCACCCGAAAGCATCACCGCGTCGGCACCGTCCATAACAGAGTTTGCAACATCATTGACTTCGGCGCGCGTTGGTGTCAGGCTTGTGATCATCGTCTCCATCATTTGTGTTGCAATGATTACAGGAATTCGTGCTGTTTTTGCCCGGTTGACAAGCTTTTTCTGGATCAGTGGCACTTCATGCGCAGGCACTTCGACACCAAGATCGCCACGCGCGACCATCAGGCCGTCGCAGAACGCCACGATCTTATCGATGTTTTCGACGGCTTCAGGTTTTTCGATTTTTGCGATGATCGGGATCTTATGTTCTGAATGTTGTGCGATCAGATCCTGAAGTTCTTCGAGGTCTTTTGGCGTCCGGACGAACGAAAGCGCCATCCAGTCGACTTTTTGCTCGATCGCAAACAGCGCGTCCTTGACATCTTTTGGCGTGAGTGCCGGAAGCGACACCTTCGTATTTGGAAGATTGACGCCTTTTTTCGATTTCAGTGGGCCGCCTTGCAGCACTTTTGCCTTGACTTCTGTCGTACCGTTCGACTCGAGGGCTTCAAATATGAGCTTTCCGTCGTCGAGGAGGATCTTCTCGCCGGGATTGACATCTCTTGGGAATTCGAGGTAATTCATATAGATGCGATCGGAAGTTCCCGGAATGTCCTCGGCGGTCTGGAATGTGATCGTGTCACCTGCCGCAACGACTACATCCTCCTTCATCACGCCGACGCGAAGTTTTGGTCCCTGAAGATCGGCGAGGATTGCGGTCGTATATTTGAATTCGTCGTTCAGGCTTCGGATCATATCGATCTTTTGCTTTACATCAGTGTAATCCGCATGAGAAAAGTTGATCCGGAAAACGTTTACTCCGGCTTCGATCATATCTTTAAGTACTTCCCTCGAACTGCATGCGGGTCCGAGCGTGGCTACTATTTTGGTCTTTTTCTTCGTGGGCATTATTCAGAAAATTAAATTATTCTTCGATTTTATTTGCTGTACATCTACAGGATAAACGGTGCTGACCTTATTGATCTTTTTAAGCGAAACAAGTATGTCGTCGAGCTGAGGCTGCTGATTTTCCACTTTGAGGAAATAATCCACTCTTTTAAATTCGGGCAGAAAACGAACTGTCGATGTTACGTCTGCAGGCTGTTCAAATAGAGTGTGTCCGTCCATTTTTGTTGCAGTGATTTCAGTTTTGTTTTGAAACAGATTCCAGAAATCCCCTCGGTCAGCATCCTCGAAAGTGAATCTTGAAAACATTGCATCGCCATCACGCGTACTTACCTGAATGTCCGGTTTGCATTTTTGAAGCTGGATCGACAGGTTCCGATTGATGTGATAAGCGAGGTGGTAATCTTCAAGTGAAGTGTGGATGGCAATGAGCGAATACTCATCTTCGTCAAAATCATCGATGCTTAGCCGGTGGATCGCCATACTGTAAAATCTCCCGCAAAGATAGTGCTTATAGCCAACAATGACCTTGATTAAGCCAAATCTTCACATTGTTTTTAAGCGAAAACGATGTAGTAATGAATGAATTGGATCAGCGCCTGTTAATTTTTTCCTGAAAAGCGAAATATGCCCGGTGCGACGCTTTTTCCTCGGCTTTTTTCTTCGATGTGGCCCTTGCGCGTGCAACCACTTTGCCATCGATGCTGAGTTTGACCCCGTAATATCGTTGTCCTTCATTACCGCTGTCTTCGAAGACATTATAGTGAAACTGCCTTTTCTCTTTTTGGCACCATTCGATAAGCAGGCTTTTATAGCTTGTAACCTTTCCCTCGAGTTTGGCAATGTCGACATATGGAACGATGACGCGCATGTGGATGAATCGTTCGCAATAAGTATAACCGCGATCGAGATATATCGCGCCGATCAGCGCTTCGAAAATGTTGCCGTGGATATTTTCACCAAAATTGGCTATGGGAATCTTGCTTTCGATGAATCTCGTAAGATCAAGGTCGCGGCCAAGCTCATTCAGATGCTCGCGGCTGACGATTTTCGAACGCATTTTAGTCAGGTAGCCTTCATCTCCCGTCGGAACTTTACTGAACAGGTGCGCTGCAATTACGGAACTCAGCATCGCGTCACCCAAGAATTCAAGCCGCTCGTAATTCAATGGGATTCCGTTGCTGTCCATTTTATTCGATGATCGATGTGTAAAGGCTTTTTTGTAATAGTCGATCCTGATCGGATCAAAACCCAGCACTTTTCTGATATCTTCAAAAAAAATCCCGTCTTCAGCCGGACGGGATTTCTTAAATATTTTGTTGAGGATCCCCATCCGGTTTACAGTTCGAGTTTCTTGACAAGGACACAGGCGTTGTGGCCGCCGAATCCGAATGTATTGCTCATCACCACTTTCATTTCTCTTTTCTGGGCTTTGTTGAACGTGAAATTCAATTTTGGATCGATGTCCTCATCATCAGTAAAATGATTGATCGTTGGCGGGACAATCCCATGCACTATTGATAAAATAGAAGCGATGGTTTCGATGGCACCAGCCGCACCTAGCAAATGCCCGGTCATCGATTTTGTCGAGTTGAGGTTGAGTTTGTATGCGTGCTCACCGAATACGTGCTGGATCGCCTTTGATTCGGCGATATCTCCAAGCGGTGTCGATGTTCCGTGCATGTTTACACCATCGACATCCTCCGGACGCAAGCCCGCATCGCGGAGACAGTTAAGCATGACATTCTTAGCGCCCAATCCTTCAGGATGCGGGGCTGTGATATGATGCGCGTCGGCCGACATTCCGCCTCCACCGATCTCACAATAGATCTTTGCACCGCGGGCTTTTGCGTGTTCATATTCTTCCAGGATCAATGAGCCTGCGCCTTCGCCAAGTACAAATCCCTCACGGTCTTTGTCCATCGGGCGCGATGCAGTTTTCGGATCATCATTTCTGGTGGAAAGCGCATGCATGGCATTAAAACCGCCCATTCCTGCGATGGTAACGGCTGCTTCAGAACCTCCGGTAACCATAACGTCTGCATGGCCGAGACGTATGTAATTGAATGCATCGATCAATGAGTTTGTCGACGATGCACAAGCCGACACAGTAGTGAAGTTCGGGCCGCGGAAACCGTATTTGATTGAAATGTGTCCGCCTGCGATATCGGCGATCATTTTAGGAATGAAGAAAGGATTGAATTTCGGGATTCCGTTTCCGCCGGCGAAGTTTATGACTTCTTCCTGAAACGTTTCGAGGCCGCCGATTCCCGAACCCCAAATTACTCCGACACGATCCTTGTCGATCGCATCCATATTAAAGTTTGCATCTTTTACCGCTTCATCGGTCGCGACGATGGCATACTGTGCGTATTTGTCCATTTTTCGCGCTTCCTTGCGGTCGATAAAATCTTCGACGTTGAAATTTTTAACTTCACAAGCGAACTTCGTTTTGAAGTTGGTGGTATCGAAATAAGTAATAGGCGCAGCGCCGCTTATTCCATTTACAAGTCCGTCCCAATAATCCTTTACGTTGTTTCCTAAAGGTGTTATTGCTCCCAAACCTGTGACTACGACCCGCCTTAATACCATATAAATTGTTTTGTCTGTTTTAAAATTGATAACACCCATGCGTCTTTATGCAATTTACAAAAAGAAGCATGGGCATTAAGAAAAATCCGCAGCCTAATATACTGCAAATCGTGTAAAAAATAACGACACCGCGGAACCGGGTCCGACAGGTGTTTTATAATGTATTATTTTTTAGCTTCCTCGATGTAAGAAATCGCCTGTCCGACAGTAGCAATGTTCTCAGCCTGATCATCCGGGATCTGGATGTCGAATTCCTTTTCGAATTCCATGATAAGCTCTACTGTGTCTAGCGAGTCGGCGCCCAAATCGTTTGTGAAGCTTGCTTCGTTTACAACTTCATTTTCATCTACGCCTAATTTGTCTACGATAATCGCCTTAACTCTTGATGCAATGTCTGACATAATCTTTGATTTTTTAAATTTTATTTGACCGCAAAAATAACAAACTTTATTTTAATCACATCCTTATTCGGAAATGTGACTACTAATTTAAAAAATATATTTCATACCCAATCCGTAAATTTAGTTATTCTGTTTTTTATTCTTTCTTTTGCAAGCTAATGCGGACCCGATGAAAAACATCGTCATTTTTGCTTCCGGCGCCGGCTCCAATGCCGAACAGATCATCAAGTATTTTATTGGTAATGAAGAGATTCGCGTCGCATCGATTTTCACAAATAATCCTCGTGCCGGTGTTATTCAAATAGCATCCAATTATGGAATCGACTTCGAAATCTTTTCCAGGAGCGATCTTTTGGAATCGCGAGTGCTTCAAAAACTCCGCGATCATAGACCTGATCTGATAGTACTTGCCGGTTTCCTGCTGATGATGCCTCAGGACATCATCAACGCTTATCGCGAAAGAATCATCAACATCCATCCGGCACTGCTGCCAAAGTATGGCGGGAAAGGAATGTACGGAATGAATGTCCACAGCACCGTCTATCAGAATAAAGAATCCGAAACGGGAATCACGATCCATTATGTCGACGAGCATTATGACAACGGCGATATCATCGCGCAATTTAAAACTGCCATCGATCCCGCCGACTCATGCGAGGCCATCGCTGAGAAGGTCCGCAAACTGGAACATCTCCATTATCCGAAAATCATAGAGAAACTACTGACGTGAGCCATGAAGTCCATATCTATACGGATGGTGCCGCAAAGGGCAATCCCGGTCCCGGTGGCTACGGTGTTGTAATGGAATGGGTTGGAAAACCATATCGCAGGGAATTCTACGAAGGTTTTCGATTGACGACCAACAACAGGATGGAACTTCTCGCAGTGATTGTCTCCCTTGAAAAATTAAGAAACTTAAATACTGCTGCACTGGTAATTTCGGATTCGAAGTATGTTGTCGACGCGGTTCAAAAAGGCTGGCTTTTTAATTGGGAGAAAAAAGGTTTTGCCGGAAAAAAGAATCCTGATCTGTGGAAACGGTTCCTCAAAGTTTATAGAAATCACAAAGTCGATTTTAAATGGATAAAAGGCCATAATAACCACGCCCAAAATGAACGATGCGACGCACTTGCCGTTGCTGCATCCGGTGGCCCAAACTTGTCGGTCGACGCGTTTTACGAAAGCTCGTCCTCGCTAGATTTATGAAAACTTTGAAGAGGCCTGCTTGCCAATTATTTTGATATAAAGTATCTTTGCACCTTAATTTCGAGGACTAAATGAACAAACTTCTTATTGTCGGTACCGTTGCTTTCGACGCGATCGAAACGCCTTTTGGAAAAACCGACAAAATTCTTGGCGGCGCTGCGACATACATCGGACTTTCAGCTTCATTCTTTAATATCAAATCGGCCATCGTATCGGTGGTTGGAGATGATTTTCCGAAAGAGTATTTAGACCTGCTTGAGAATAAAGGGTATTAAGAGTAGCGACTACGACTTCTTTAGCTA
>CBDUBP010000040.1:0-13913 GCA_965365415.1 uncultured bacterium
GTCGTTTTCCTCAAGGATGTTTTCGAACTGCTCTTTTACCTCATCGAGATTCTCACAATAAAGAAATTTCCCGCCATTCTTCTTAAAATTGAACGTGAATTTTTCGTCGGCTGGGGCTGATATGTCGGAGTACAGATTTGTATTGTTGTCGGCCTGGTTCTTTTCCTCATTGGATGCGTCGCTGCCTGAACCAAAAAACTTCCTGAAGAGACTCATATTGCTGCCTTTTGTTAGTGCCTGTAATTGCTCAAAGATAAAAAAATCTCGACTCAAAAGGGCTTTCGAATCAAGATTTTATCAATAGTAAATTGTTTATAAATTACAGTGAAGTTTCTTCCTGAAGGTTCTTATCCCATGGCCTTTTTCCGAAAATCGCCTCGAGGTCATCTTTAAAAATGACTTCCTTATCGATCAGGATGTCGGCGAGCTGGTTGAGCTTGTCCCGGTTTGCTTCAAGGATTTCGATCGCGCGCTGATATTGGCTTTCGATCAGGTCTGAAATTTCCTTATCGATGATCGTCGCCGTGGCTTCCGAGTACGGTTTGCCGAAATTATATTCGCTCTGGCCGCTCGAATCGTAATAAGTGATGTTCCCAAGCTTATCATTCAAACCATAGATCGTAACCATCGCGCGTGCCTGTTTTGAAACTTTTTCAAGATCGCTCAGCGCACCGGTTGAAATGCGGTTAAATGTGACTTTCTCCGCTGCACGGCCACCCATGGTGGCGCACATCTCGTCGAGCATTTGATCAGGACGAACGATCAGCCGTTCTTCGGGAAGATACCATGCCGCACCAAGGCTTTGCCCACGTGGTACGATCGTTACCTTTACCAAAGGAGCCGCATGTTCGAGCATCCACGAAACCGTCGCATGGCCTGCTTCATGGATCGCAATGGCTTTCTTTTCATCAGGTGTGACAATCTTGTTCTTTTTCTCGAGTCCGCCAACAATACGATCGACTGCATCCAGGAAATCCTGCTTGTCGACCGCCTGTTTATCGTTACGGGCAGCGATCAATGCGGCTTCGTTGCAGACATTTGCGATATCCGCACCTGAAAACCCGGGAGTCTGTTTTGCCAGGAAATCCGTATCGAGGTCCGGCACTTTTTTCAATGGTGCCAAATGGACCTCAAAAATCTCTTTTCTTTCACGGATGTCCGGAAGGTCGACGAATATTTGACGGTCGAAACGCCCGGCACGCATCAATGCCTTATCCAAAACGTCGGCACGGTTGGTCGCCGCAAGCACGATGACATTCGAGTTCGAGCCGAAGCCGTCCATTTCGGTAAGGAGCTGGTTCAGTGTATTCTCACGCTCATCGTTTGAGCCGGAGAAATTATTCTTTCCACGCGCACGTCCGACAGCGTCGATCTCATCAATGAAAATGATTGAAGGCGCTTTTTCTTTGGCCTGTTTGAAGAGGTCACGCACACGTGATGCTCCCACACCGACGAACATCTCGACGAAATCCGATCCCGATAACGAAAAGAACGGGACTTTCGCTTCACCGGCAACAGCCTTGGCGAGCAATGTTTTCCCGGTTCCCGGCGGACCGACGAGCAATGCGCCCTTAGGGATCTTTCCACCTAAATTTGTATATTTTTCGGGATTTTTAAGGAATTCGACGATTTCCTGTATTTCTTCTTTTGCGCCTTCAAGTCCGGCAACATCTTTAAATGTGGTTTTGATATCGGTTTTTTCGTCGAACAGACGCGCTTTTGATTTTCCGATGTTGAAAATCTGTCCGCCGCCACCGCCCGCGCCCGCGCCCGACATCCGCCGCATGATAAAGATCCATACTGCAATGATGATGATGATCGGCAAAAGGCTCAGGAAAATATCTGTCCAATTGTTTTTTGGAAGGAAATTGAAATCTTTGAGTTTTCCTTCTTCGACCGCTTTCTCAAGCTTCGTTTGGAAAATCTCATCATTTCCGATTTCGAACACGTAATGTGGACCTTTGTTTGGCCTGTTTAGCAGGTCTTTTGCTACGGCCTGATGGGTTTTATCTTTGAGTGCTTCCGGAGTCAGGAAAACCTCCGCTTCCGATTTATTGTAGATCGTCACCCGTTGTACATCGCCACGATCAAGGAAAACATTGAATTTCGAAGATGACGTTTTGGCGGGTTCCTGGAATGTCGATCCGCCGGTTGCAAAGCTGATGAAAAGGAAGATCAGGATTATCGCACCGTAAACCAGCCAAGGGCTGATCTTGAATTTATTAGGATTTGGATTGTTCTCTTTAGCCATTTAAGTTAAGTACTAATATTTGTTCTGGATGGTAGTAATCTTGGCATCGCCCCAAAGGCTTTCGATGTTATAATAATCGCGGATGTGTTTCTGGAAAACATGGACGACCACGTTGACATAATCCATGAGAACCCATTCGGCATTGTCGGTGCCTTCGACATGCCATGGTTTGTCTTTTAATTCCCTTGAAACTATCTTTTGGACTGAGTTAACGATCGCGTTAACCTGTGTATTCGAATTTCCGTTGCAGATGATGAAATAATCGCAGACCGCTGTGTCGATCGCCCTTAAATCAAGTATGTCAATATCGTTTCCTTTTACTTCTTCTATCCCTTTAATGATGTGCGCCAGAAGGACATCATTGTTCGCTGTCTTTTTCGTCATTTAAAATATTCTGAGTTTTGCAAAGTTATTGTTTTTTGTATTTAAATTCGTGCCTTAACATAACATTAATCGAGGTTTAAGGCCTTTATATTATGCGCATTGTCAAACTTGATGCCGTCGATTCAACCAATGATTTTTTGAAGAATCTGTGTCGTGAAAAACCTCTTGATAATTTCACGGTCGTTACAGCCGAAAATCAAACCGGAGGACGTGGACAAATGGGTTCGAAATGGCTCTCCGAACCTTCACAAAACCTTACTGTCAGTGTGCTGATTAAGAATGCGATCGACTCGAAAACAAACGCATTCGATCTGAATATTGTCATTTCGGTTGCAATCGCCGAAGCGCTAAAGGCCGCGAATATCCCCGCAATCAGCATCAAATGGCCAAACGACATTTTGTCAGGCCGTAAAAAGATTGGCGGAATATTAATCGAAAATTTATACCGTAACGACGGCGAAGTATGGTCGATCGCAGGTTTCGGCATCAATGTCAACCAGTTAAAGTTCGAAGGATTGCCAAAAGCAAGTTCCTTACGGATCGTCAGCGGAAATGAATTCGATCGCGACCAATTGCTCCTAACATTGCTAAAATCAATAAAAGGAAAAACCGAGAAACTTCAGTCAAACGCGATTGCTTCACTGACCGCCACTTTTCAAGATCTGCTGTTTCGGAGAAATGAAGTCTCATCGTTCAGTGACGTCGATGGAAAGCCTTTCAACGGCATTATTCGAAACGTAAATCGAAACGGGTTGCTCGAAGTGGAACTTGAAAATTCTGAGATCAAACACTTCAGCCTGAAGGAGATTGAGATGCTTTATTAAGATTTCGACTTTGTAACCTTGATGCCGATTCCTAAAAAGTGAGGCAGGAAAGAGAAATCGATCTCGTTGGTGAGCCTGATACCGTATTCGCCACGGTCGAACTTGTGTGCCGTTAAGACTTTCTGCGTGATATCACAATAATCACCGGTGCAATCGCCAACCTGTTTCCCGTTCTCATCACGGATCATGATCGAAACCGGCTCGTTATAAAGTACTTCTTTTCCGGAAGTCAGGATCAGCTTGACCGGGGCCGAATTTAGCGGCGTTTCATAGACGTGGCTGAAATCAATCGAAACATCGTACAATCCCGCTTCTTCGATAGTGAAATTATAGATGCGGTCATCGTCCTTCATCCAACGGTTCTCGGAAAAATCGCGGTTGAACTCTTTATAAACCGTGTCGCCATTGCATGATGTGATCACGCACGCAAAGGCAATGAGTAACAAATTGAGGATCGTACGCATAACAGTAAATTAATTAGGCACGTAAAAATACAAAAGCCTGCGCTGAAGCACCGCGAATACCATTGATTGTCGCTATAGTGCGAATGTATCGCCCATATAGAACTTGATCAATGCATTGTTGAATAGCAGCTCGTATTTTGAGCGGATCAGTTCAGCCTGGTTGTTATTGAAAATGATCTTCGACGTATTGAGTTCATTGATGTTGATCTTTCCCATTTCGAATTTCAGTTCGTCTGCCGAAAAGCTTTTTTGTGCAAATTCGAATGCAGATGCCGACGCCTCGCTTTTCTTTAACGCTGTTTTCGTGTTGGTAATTGCCTGCAGGACTTCGTTGGACAGCCTGTTGTATTCCTGCTGAACAAAGATCTTAGCCTGTTTGTATGCCAGCTTTGTCGATTTTATCTCCGAATGTGTCTGGAACCTGTTAAAGATCGGAATGGTAAGGTAGAACCTGATTTGCTTCGATGTATTTTCATCAAGCTGGACATC
Source organism: uncultured bacterium (assembly GCA_965365415.1). GTDB lineage: Bacteria > Bacteroidota > Bacteroidia > Flavobacteriales > Flavobacteriaceae > Flavobacterium. The sequence goes on from CBDUBP010000040.1 coordinate 4,413, forward strand.
GAACGGAATTCCCTGATCGAAATCGTCATAATCCTCCTGATAGTTCGAACGGTACATGAATCTTGCCATCAACAGCGGATATCTGTCGGCACGCGCTACCGCAAGCTCCGAACGCATCTTTTTTTCCTCCCAGATGCTCATCTGGTAGGCAGGATGTTTTTTGACGGCCGCATCAACCATTGCGAATTGATCTTCGACGCTCAGCACATTTTCGTTGAGTTCCAATTCAGGTTTCAACAAAAAGATTTCCTCGCTGATCGGAATGTTCATGAGCTGCTTAAGTGCGATCATGTTTTCCGACACAAGATTCTCATTGGTCAAAAGGTTGAGTTCTTCCGAAGCTTTTTGCGATTTTATTTTGAAAAGCTCACTTTCCGCAATCACGCCCTGATCGAATTTGAGCTGCGCGATCTCTACCTGTTTCTCGCTTGATTTTATCTGTTCCTTGATTGCGGCAATGATGTCCTGAAGATACAACACCGTAATAAAACGCTGCGCCAAATCGATCGTCACTTCATTCCGCACGCGCTGAAGATTGCTTTTATCGGATTCAAGCTGGCGTTTGGCAAGTTTTATCGAATTGATGGCGAGGAATCCATTAAATATATTCCACTCGGCATTGAGCGTCCCTTCATAAGATTTCAGGTACGCATTTACAAAGAGGTTCGTATCGTTGTCGATTTCCTTTCCCCATGAATTCCGGTTCTCCGCATCGGCGTAGATTGAAGGCAGAAGAAGTCCGTAACTTGACCGATGTTGGACTTTTCCGATCTGCTGCTGCAATTCCGCATGTTTGATCGCCAGATTGTTCTGCATGGCACGCTCAAGGCAAATGGCGAATGTCATTCCTTCCTGGGAATGGGCTGCAAAACCGATAATCGAGAGCAGGATAATAACGCTTTTTCTCATGTTATACCGCGCTGTTATCAAACTTGTTAAACAGTTTCTTCATGATGTATTGGTAGAGCCGCATCTTCTCGATAATGACCTCGCCTTTGAGCTTATATCCGGCTTTCAGGTTGATGTGTTTGTTGTAGTCTTCGATTTTTGCAAGGCAATAAAAAGTGGCATTGACATCGGATGGCGACACGTATGTAATCTTACCTTTCACCGCGCCGTACTGGTAGTAATTGTAGGCATCGAGTTTCAGGTTGATCTCCTGGCCTTTTTTGACGTATGCAAGGTCACGCTCATCTAAAATTACTTTTGCATAGAAATTTTCCTTTGACGGCGCAATGATGGTCAGGACTTCGCCTTTATTGACGATTTCGGTATCCTGGCGCGAATTAAAAAGGTTCGACACCGTACCATTCATCGGCGAGGTGATTACAAGCTTCTGAAGTTCATCCTTCATGTAGGTCATGTTGTATTTCCCGTCCTTGATCGCAGTCTCAAGTTCGAGGATTTCGCGCTCATAACTGGCAATCTCATTCTCGATGTCGATAATTGTGCGCTGAAGATCATTCTTGGTCATGTTGAAATTGTCCGTCAAATTTTCATAATCGTAACTTTTGACGGTTTTGGACGCTTTGATGTCGACTTCACCTTTTCTGTCGGTTAGGTTCCTGTTTTTTGATTCGGTAAGCTCGAATTTTGAGATCGCCCCGCGTGCATAAAGCAGGGAATCGGTTTTATACCTTTCGCCCAGCATTGTTGTTTGTTGCTTCGACAGTTGGATCTTGTCGTTGAGCCACTTGATTTCCTGCTCCGCTTTTTTTCGGTTGGTTTTGAAAATGCGTCCCTGAATGCGCAACAGATGTTTCATCGATTTCCGCCGTTCAACCGAATTGTCGATCATCTTTTTGATAATCGGGATTTTGGCTTCCATCGATTGGACATTAGCCACAAGGATGTCGTAATCCGACTGCGTCCTTTTATTTTCCAGTAAAAACAGCGTATCGCCTTTTTTGACCGCATTACCTTCACGTACAAATACTTTCATCACACGGACCTCATTCGGCGCCGTGATTTTCATCTGCGGTGTATTCGAGTGGATCTGTCCCTGGTTGAAGGAAACCGTATCGTTGATTTTCAGGACAATCATCAGGATCAGCACAACGGCCAGAAACGTCAACAGGATCATGTTCAGGATCTTGATGAAATTGATTGCCTTTGTATTATAGTAAATTGAGCTCTCCATTGGTAATCTTATATTTCTTGGTGAAATTGATGTTTGTTATTGGTTCATGCGAAATGATGATATAGGTCCGTTTGCGGTCGGACTCGATCAGGGATTCGACTTTATTACGTGATTCGATATCCATACCCGACAACACTTCATCCAGGATAATCAGTTCGGATTCGGCGAACAGAGCCCGAAGCAGAAGTATTTTTTTCCTTTGCCCGGTTGACAGGTTTTTGCCGTTTTCATTGATGATGAACTCGAGCCCGTCATCCTTCGACGCAATGAAGTCATAGAAATTGATATCGCGTGCCAGGTCGAGGATCGCCTGCACCTGAATGTCTTTTCCGAGCGCGATATTGTTGTAGATCGTGTCGTTAAAAAGAATGTCTTCATTCGTAACCAGAAGGATCTTTTCGCGCATTTTCTCGGCGTTGTAGAATTTCTTGTCGCGGTCATTAATAAGGATCGATCCGGAATTCGGGTGATAAAGCGTCGTAAGGATCTTGCTGAAGGTCGATTTTCCAGAACCATTCTGTCCCTCGATCTTGATTTTGTCGCCCTGTTCAATTTTCAGGTTGATGTCTTTCAGCACATATTCGTTCGGGAGATATCCGTAATACATCTCACGAAATTCGATTTTTTCCAATTCGAAATCGTGGATGCCTCGTTCATGGTTCACGTCGATCTTGGCTTTTTCATCGAAATCCAGATAGCGGCGCAGAATGACCTCATTCTCCTGAAGCGTCATGTTGTCGTCCAAAATTCCTTTAAGCGATGAGAAGATCTTTGATGAAAGTGCGATGAAAGTTACGATCTGTCCTAACGTGATCATTTGGCTTTCGATTGCCGACTTGCTGAGCATCAATATGATAAATACCGATGAGATCACGACGATCGAGGCCACGACGATCTTGTTCAAAAGATCCACATAGCCGTTTCGCATCTGGATTTTCAGATATTCATTGATGCTGTGGAAAATCTTATTTGAATGGAAACCTTCGATCTTAAAGCTTTTGATGACCTGGATTCCTTCAACTTTTTCCATCATGCGCGAAAGAAAATCCGCTTTCCGTACATACCGAAGCCTTTCGTTCTGTTTCAGGTACGGTGTAATGAACCTGAACCACAAATAGAACAGTACCATCACGGCAAGAACGATCATCGTCAGTTTGCGGTCGATGAAGAAAAGGATGCAAAGCGAATAGATCGAAACGATGACATCCACGAGAATCCCGGTGAAAAACTTCATGAAGAAATTCTTCAGTTTTAGGGAATCGCTCACGCGTTCCATCAAATCACCTTTTTTATAAGTGTGGATGTAAGGCAGAGACGACTGGTTGATCTTATCGTCAAACGAGAACAGGAAATACCTGTCGAGCACATTCCCGAGATGTATTGAGACAAAGTTTTTGTAAACCGTCGTGAAAATGTCGAAGATCTTATAGAATCCAAGTCCGACAGCAAACAAAACAACCGTACTCAGATTGTATGTAGGAAGAACGTTATCAATCAGGATCTGGTTGGTGAAAACCGCAATTTGCGCCGTCATTGCAGAGAACAACGCAGCGAAAATATAGATATACCAGAGTTTTTTATATTCACCGAGCTGCTTGAAAAGCTGCCAGTAAAGATTCTTTCGCGGTTCCGAAGGATATGAAACTTCCGGTTTCGTTTCTTCGTTCGGTTTTACGACGAGGATCAGTGGCGCTGTATTCTTCAGTTTTCCTTTGTCGAGTTCGAGTGTCTTGAAATTCGACGGAACGCTCGAGATATCCTGATTTTTCAATAAATCCTGTAGGAAACTCTGTTCCGCTTCAAAATCCTTGAATCCGAAATTGCCTTTTAAATATTTGAAGTACGTAAGCTTGTTGAAAAGCGTCGCGTGGCCATTGGTTGCCACAGCGGTCTTAAGGTCGATCTTGTAATCCTTAAGGTCATTCGCGATCAGTGAATGAATCTTATCTTCGGTTTCGGCAAGTTCCCATTGATTCTTGGTAAAATGTGCCTGTCGTTTGATTTCCTGGATCGACAAATAATATTGGCTTCCTTTGCGCGGGTCGTAAACTTTGAGGCTTTTCCCGCGCCGGTCGTTCGCAACTACGTAATGAAGGTTGTTCTTGTGCTTTACCGGAACAATGAAAGGGAGCAATTTGTCGATTGTAGACGCGTCGCCATTGATGTAGTTAACATCAAGCAGTTTGTAATGCGTGTTAAAACCGTGTGAATCAAGGAATTGCTGAAGGTCGGAAATACGTGAGCCTTTTTCTTCGATCGAAATATTCTCCTCGATATATTTCCTGGAAATGTCCTTTCCGTAAATATTAAAGACAGTTTTTATGGCACTGACGCCGCAATCATTGCTTTTAAGTTGTTGATCTGTTTTAGGCATTCTCGGGGCTTATTAAATTAACTGAATGTTATCATACGGTTAATTAGAATTCACCACAATATTACTTAAGAAAAATCCCTATTAATAAAAATTCCTATGAATAACGACAAAAATCGATAAAATGCAGTTTAACAATTCTTTATGAAGAATAATTTGAGAAAAATGCAAAAAATGTTAATTATAATTTCGACATGTTACCAGCCAGGGTTTCAAGGAATTTTGAGATCGGACCTTTGATCATCATCGCCATCATCGCATTAAATTCGCCATCGAACAAAAGCTGGACTTCCGAACCCGTAGAGGTATCCACAATGTTGGCCGTCAGGCTGAATGAAAGCTTTTCACCCGGCGACGCGAGGACGATCCGTGAATGCGGTGTCTTTTCCTTGATCTGCAATTGGATTTCAGGCATGCCCTTGAGGCCAAACACGAATGAGTCGTCGCCCGTGACTTCAAACTTCGCCGTATTATCAGGCATCAGTTTTTCGTAATTGGCAACCTTGGTAAGTGCGTCAAAAAGTTCCTGGGCGGATTTTCCGGTCTTGGCAACGGGGCTTTCGAGATGCATTTTAGGAGTTTAATTGTTCGATTCCCCATTCGGCGGGGTTATGACGCCACTCGGCAAGTGTCTGCTGTTCTTCTTCGGTAATGAAATGTTTATTTAGCGCCATTGCCAGCAGGCTGTCGTAGTCGCTTAAAGTAGAAATCGACACATTGGCATTCTTGAAATTTTCGACAGCCGTTTCGAATCCATATGAAAAGATCGCTACCATTCCTTTGACGTTTGCACCCGCATTTTTAAGAGCTTCCACGGCCTGAAGACTGCTTTTGCCGGTTGAGATCAGATCTTCGACAACGACCACATTTTGCCCGCGCTGCAAAAATCCCTCGATCTGGTTCTGGCGGCCATGGCTTTTCGGTTCAGGACGCACATGAACGAATGGCAGCCCGAGGTATTCCGCTACCAAAACCCCGATTCCGATCGCTCCGGTCGCAACGCCGGCAATCACATCCGGTTTTCCGTACTGTTTTTCGATTACCTTGCAGAACTCGTCACGGATATAATTCCGCATCGGAGGAAAAGAAAGTGTCAGCCTGTTATCGCAATATATCGGCGATTTCCATCCTGAAGCCCATGTAAACGGATTTTTGGGATTCAATTTAATTGCATTTATTTGCAAAAGCAACTCGGCGGTTTTTTGGGCTGTGTCTTTGTTGAAAATCATAGGACAAATGTATAAAGTTTTTGTGAATGATAGGCCGCTTTTCCTGACAAATCAGACAGGAAAAGAAACCGATTTCCAGTTGTTTTTGCTGGAAAGCGTTGACATCCCGCAGCTTATCGGCAGTATGTTCAGGAATAAAGTTAAGAACGCTTATTTGTACCATCCCGATGAGAAGGAAATGATGAAAACCTTTAAGTCGAAACTGAAGGTTTACAAAGCCGCAGGCGGACTTGTCTACAACAAAAATGGCGAAGTTTTATTCATTCACAGAAACGGTAAATGGGATCTTCCAAAAGGCGGTGTCGAAAAAGGCGAGAAGAACCGCGAAGCTGCCGTGCGTGAAGTGGAAGAGGAAACCGGAGTTAAGAAACTTCGCGTAATCAGGAAGTTACAAAAGACTTATCACATCTTTCGCCGAAACAATATCTACCGCTTAAAAATTACACACTGGTTTGAACTCCATACGGATTACACCGGCGAACTCACTCCACAGGCCGATGAAGGAATCGACCAGGTGGCATGGCTAAATCCCGATCAGGTGCGTGACGCCCTCAAAAATTCATACGAGAACATCAAACTGCTTTTTGAAGAAGAACAGCTCGTAGATTCTTAATTGACAATCCTGTATACCGGATATTGCATGTGCGCCTTTTCGTAATGCACGGAGTTTTTATATATCCATTCAAGCTGGGCTTCAGGATTGTTTGCAAAGCCCGGCAACGATTTCATCCTTTGATCAAAAGCTTCTTTAAGTTTTGGATTCTCCGCAATGATTCTCGCGGCAGTATCCTCAAAAACATAATCGGAAAAACCTTCTTTCTGCTGGAGGATCGTATCGAAGAAATTCCAGTTGAAAAACGAGTCGGCACCTGCAGGCTCCAACGTTTCCAATAAATATTTGACGCCTTTTTGTTCGAGCGGAATCAGATAATCGCCTTTTTTAAAAGTGAATTTTATTTTGCTGGCATTGACAAGAACCGAATGATGCGGATAATGCCCTTCGTATGCCGAAGCCGCAGTTTTATAGTCTGCAATGTGATAGCTTTCGACTTCCATGATGGAATCCTGTTCCAGTTGGCGCATTTCGATTCTGTTCACTTTCAACAGGTCGATGACATTCCACCAACCTTGCGGGATCACATAAAATTTCGGGATCGTCACATGAACGTCGGGTTTGTGCTCCTTATAAAAGGTGATCTGCCTGCCGAATGGCTTCTTTCGGTCGTAAAAAAGCCTGTCGCCCGAAGTTGCAGCACTTTTGATCATTCTTCCTTCAAAACCCAAAAATCGCATTTTCCGTGCTTTTGCGGAATCGATCTGCCATTTGATCGCATACTGATTGCCAGGCTTGTAATTCTGATACTCGCTTTGCCTTGCGGATTTGATTTTTTGATGATTCTTCTCGACAGCATTCAGGCCTGAAACCATGAAATCATAAGTCGCCTTCACACGGTCGCGATAATTCTTTAGCATGTGCGTTTCAACCGTAAAACCGATCGTATTGAACAATGACGCATAGCCTGTAGCATACCGCGGATGGTCCATGAATTGGTTGTAACCCTGATCCGGCGTGCCATGCCAGACATTGACATACGGAATCGATTCGACCTTCTTCTTTTTCAGATCAGAGACGATTTCCGGGAGTAGTTCATCATTCATAAATCTGCCGAGATCTTTCCCGAGTTTGTTGTGCTGCGTCATGATGTAAGTCAGCACATACTGATAATCCGCGCCATTGCTGACATGATTGTCGATGAAAAAATCGGGATCGACGTTATGAAAGATTTCGGCAAAACTTTTCATGTTCCTGGAATCCGACTTGATAAAATCGCGATTAAGATCATAATTCCGCGCATTCCCCCGGAAACCATATTCTTCAGGCCCGTTTTGGTTCACACGCGTTGTCGCATTCCGGTTCAGCATGCCGCCAATATTATAGACCGGGATTGTGACAAGTATGCAGTTTTTTGGAGATTTGATCTTATTGGTCATCAGATCGCGAAAAAGCATCATCGTCGCATCGATGCCATCGGGTTCGCCGGCGTGGATGCCGTTGTTTATGAGGATTACTGTTTTCTTGCCTGGGAATTCGAAATTTTTGTCGCGGTCATAAATGATGTAATGAAGCGAATGTCCCGAATCGGTCGTCCCGGCTTCAACCATTTTTATATGATCGGATGCCGCGTCAAGTTTTTTATAATAGTCGATGGTCTGCTGATACGTCGCAGTCTGATTACCATTGCCTTTCTCGAACTCTGTCAGGAAGCGGTCGAATTTTTTCTGCGCCATTGTGATGAGGGAAGCGAATAGGCAAAATATCAGCGCGAACCTTGTCATTTCCTCGAAACAGTCACCGAAGATGGAACCAAAACAGAAAAGTCACCACCATTCCTGATCACATCGCGAACTATCGTCGAACTGATATACGATGTTTCAGGCGCGGTAAGCAGGAAAACCGTCTCAATCTGCGAGAGTTTACGATTAGTGTGCGCGATCGCCTTTTCAAATTCGAAATCTGCCGAATTGCGCAAACCGCGGATGATAAATTTCGCATCAAGTTTTTGGCAGAGATCGATCGTCATTCCGTGATACGCAATGACTGATACTTTTGGGAATTCATTAAACGCTTCTTCGATGAAGCGCTTTCGCTCTTCCAAAGTGAACATATATTTTTTATCTGCATTGATCCCGATCGCAACCACGATCTCGTCGAAAAGTGGAATGCTTCGCGTGATGATATCGACATGCCCGCGGGTGATCGGATCGAATGAACCGGGAAATACTGCGCGTCTCAATTTGATTTGTTTAATGCCGATTCGATGGCGTTATCAAAAAGTTCCGTCAGTGAGATTCCGGCTTCTCGTGCCTGTTGTGGAAGTAAGCTTTCGGGCGTTAATCCTGGAATCGTGTTAAGCTCAAGCAAAAATGGCTCTCCGTTTACGATAATGTATTCGCTTCGTGAAAAGCCGGTCATCTTTAAGATTTCGTAGACTCGTTTTGCCGCATGCCTGACTTTTTCAGCGATATCGTCGGGAATTCGTGCAGGAGTAATTTCCTGTGATTTGCCCTGATATTTCGCTTCATAATCAAAGAATTCATTTTCAGAAACGATTTCCGTCATCGGCAAAACTTTGACTTCACCTTTGTAATCGATTACACCGATTGAAACTTCGGTGCCATCAAGGAATCGCTCAATAATGATCTCGTCGTCTTCTTTGTATGCTTTCTCGATAGCCGCTGCCAATTCTGCCTTTTCTTTAACCTTGGAAATCCCAAAGCTTGATCCTGAACGGTTTGGCTTTACGAAACACGGAAGACCGACGGTTTGAATGATTTTGTCTTCGTCAACATCGTCGCCGGCATTGAGGTAGAATGAATCGGCTGTGTTGATTCCGTATGGTTTCAGGACCGAAAGCAGGTCTCGTTTATTGAATGTCAGCGCAGCCTGATAATATCCGCACGACGTCTGTGGAATTCCTAAAAGTTCAAAATATGCCTGCATCAATCCGTCCTCGCCCGGAGTTCCGTGGATGGCATTGAATACGGCATCGAATGTGATTTTTTGCCCGTCAATCGTTGTTGAAAAGTCGTTTTTATCAATTGGAAATTTATTTCCCGAGTCATCCACATAGTTCCATCCATCATTAAAAACATGGATTTTGTAGCCTTTGTATTTGCTTTTGTCGAGATACTGATGAACAACGCCCCCGCTGATCAGTGATATTTCAAATTCACTTGAATAGCCGCCCATGATAATGGCA
>CBDUBP010000041.1:0-13743 GCA_965365415.1 uncultured bacterium
TATCGCTAACGTCGAAAAATGCGATGAACAATTAAAGGAAAATGCGATCGACACAAAACTGTTTCGCCCGCCGTATGGAAAAGTAACTTCAGCGCAGGCTAAATACCTTCTTCAGAACGGCAATAAGATAATCATGTGGGATATCTTGAGTGCCGATTTCGACTTGATGGTGAGCCCCGAAAAATGCTTGCAGAATGTTTTGAAGAATATCGGCCCCGGAAGCATCGTCATATTTCACGACAGCGTCAAGGCTTTCCGGAACCTTGAATATGTTTTGCCGCGAACATTGGAGTATTTAAAAAAAGAAGGCTACACATGTGCAGCCTTGTAATTTATTGAAGTTGCTCCTGGACGAGCCCTATGATCGTATTCGCATCGAGTTCCCCCGACTGCCTCCAGACCATCTGGCCTTCCTTATAGATCATCAGTGTTGGCAGGCCTTTGATACGTAAAGCATCGGCAAGTTCCTGATTCTTATCGACGTCGATCTTGATCACTTTTGCCTTATCCCCAAGTGCTGCCGCAACATCGCGTATGACCGGATGCATCGCAACCGACTGTTCATTCCAGTCGGTATAAAAATCGATCAGCACAGGAACAGGAGCATTAATGAGTTCGCCGAATTTTGACATTTGCAAGAAATTTTAATTCAGTTTTTTTGAATAATTGACAGCAATCAGTTACAAATGTAACATTTTTAACTAATTATGCAGTATTACGCCTTTTTTTTAGTTCAATTACGGTAATTTCCGGCCAAATGCCAACCCGTCCAGGATAAGCGTGATAACCGAGGCCGCGGTTGACATAAATGTACCTGCCAAGATTTTCGTATAATCCCGCCCACTGCTTGTAGACGTATTGAACCGGGCTCCATTTCAGAAATCCGGGAATCTCGATACCGAATTGGAAACCATGCGTATGCCCGCTCAGCGTCAGGTGAAAATTGCCCGGATGGTCTTTGACCTCATATTCCCAGTGCGAGGGATCATGCGTCATCAATATTTTGAAATCCTTTTGCTGCAATCCTTGCGATGCCTTTAAAAGATCGCCCGCCTTTTTAAAATTATGCCCCCAATTCTCAACCCCGACAATCGCAATCTTTTCGGCGCCACGCGACACATATTGATTTTCATTTAGCATCAGCTTGAAGCCGATCTGTCGGTGCAAATCTTTGATCGCTTCAAAATTCTGCCGCTTCTCATCTTCAGAGTCCCATTGCAGATACTCGCCGTAATCGTGATTCCCCAAAACCGAGAACTTGCCATGTGCCGGCTGTTCGATCTTGTTGAATGTCGATATCCACTGATGCATTTCCTCAGCCTTCGAATTGACAATGTCGCCGGTGAACAAAATGACATCCGATTTCTGTTCGTTGATCAGATCGACCGCATAGTCGATTTTTTCGGCATTGTCGAGACTGCCGCTGTGGAGATCGGAAATCTGCGTAATAGTAAAACCGTCAAAAGAATCGGGAAGGTCATCAAAGAAAAGCTGCTGCCGGATCACGCGAAAATTGAATTTCCCGATAAATATCCCGTGGAGCAATCCAAGGAACGGAACCGCAGCCAGTCCAAGCGCAATCGTGCTGACGAACTTCCGCCGTGTGGGCAGATAATTTCCGTTTACCGCATCACCTGCCAGTTTGCGGTAGATCCAAATGATGCCACGAGCGATGTCTTCACCGAGCAGGATCAGCGAAATAATCAATTTTGGAAGCAAGATCAGCAATAGCATTCCTGTTGCCGCCATCGACATTTTATTTTGCCCGACCGACCGGTCGAACGTCATGAAAGTGTATATGATAAAAACTATTGCGGTAAGGCTCAGGGCCTCAAAGGCAAGCGCGATCCATTTTGTCCTGGCGACGGTTCTGATTGCCTGATAACCGTAAAGCTCGACCAGCAGCAATAAGGAAAGTACGATGATCCAGCGTATCATTAAAAAAATTTAACTTCGTTCAGTTCGGCCTTATGGCCTCGGGTGCACAAAATAACGAAACAATGAACCTTATGCCCTTTCGCATTTCAAAAAATTTAACGCGCGCCTCCACGGTCATTGCAAAAACCTAATTTTTATCTTTGGCACAATGGAAAGAGAGTCGGCCACCAAAACGAAACAGATCAGATTTTACGCTGCATATGGCGCGGCGCTCGCAGGCCTGCTCTATATATTGAAATGGCTTGAACTCCGCCTTGTCATTATGCAGCATTCATTTGAAGTCTATGCCGCATCGATCGCCCTCATATTCACGCTTCTCGGAATCTGGATTGCATCAAAGATCCTTTCACCGAAAACGATCGTCATCGAGAAAGAAGTCGCAACAGCCAAGGATTTTATCTTCAACGAATCCGAATTTAGCCGTCTCGGCATTACGCGCCGTGAACTCGAAGTCCTCGAGCTGATGGCAAAAGGCATGAGCAACATCGAAATCGCATCGTCCCTGTTCGTCTCCGAAAGCACCGTGAAATCGCATGCGGCGAAACTATTTGAAAAGCTCGACGTAAAACGCCGCACGCAGGCAGTCGACAAAGCAAAACAGATATCTTTGCTTCCATAATGCTTGACCTTCTTCAAAAATCATCCGAAAGTATGAGCCCAATTTTGGCATGACACCCAATCTTTGCATCAAACTTAAATTCAAACCAAAATGAAAAAAATTGTACTTACTTACGGGATCATCGCCGGACTGATGGTCGCTTTGTTCATGATCGTATCGTTCGCGTCAGGTGTCGAACATCTCGATTCGGGCGTCGGAATGCTGATTGGCTATCTCGGAATGCTGGTCGCCTTTTCGTTCATCTTTGTCGGCATCAAAAAATATCGCGACCAGTTCAACGGCGGCTTCGTCACATTTGGGAAAGCTTTTCAAATTGGATTATACATCAGTTTGATCGCGTCGACAATGTATGTCGTCACCTGGCTTATCGAATACAACTACTTCATCCCGGATTTTATGGACGACTACGCGGCAAAATATCTCAATGAGATGAAGGCTGCGGGCGAATCGCAGGCCGTGATCGACAAAACCGCGAAGGAAATGGCCGACTTCCGTGAGATGTACAAAAACCCGCTGATCAACGCCATGTTTACGTATATGGAAATACTGCCCGTCGGGATTCTGGTGTCGATCATCGCAGCGCTGGCCCTCAAACGCAGGGGAAATTGATAATTGTCAATTGATATTTGATAATTCCGTACAACCCGACTTTAGACTTTTGACTTTAGACTTTAGACTAAATATTTTTCCGCCGTTCTAATAATCAACTGTCGCCCGAGGCCACCGGCCGAACGGAGCGAAGCTAATTATCACTTATCAATTAATTACCAGCTTTTCCTGCTTTCCGCTATAGCTTTCTTAAAAAACCTCCTCACGTTTCGCCCCGGCACGCTTCTTTGGTCGCGCTTCGGGGCGTACGTTCGGGACGGTTTTTTTTCAAAAGGCTGCCGCTTCAATCAGGGCTAGTTTACAGTATGCGGACTTTTCGACTTTTGGACTTTCGACTTTCGACATTTACTTCACTGCGTTCCGTACAATTCGGCTGCGCCTCGGGTCGACTTTCGACATTCGTCATTCGACATTCGTCTTTCCTCATTCCACTTTTCTCAAATTATAAATTGTCACTTCTCATTTATCAATTAAATTTACGAGCTAACTTTTCTTACGATGGCCGATCAAAAACGACTTTTTCTTCTCGACGCGTATGCCCTGATATTCCGCGGATATTACGCATTTATCAAAAATCCCAGGATCAACTCAAAAGGAATGGACACTTCGGCGATCCTCGGATTCATGAATTCGCTGCTCGATGTGATCAAACGCGAAAAACCCGATCATCTTGCCGTAGCGTTCGACAAGGAAGGAAGTGCGGTTCGTACCGAGATGTACACCGAATACAAAGCCAACCGAAGCGAAACGCCCGAAGCGATTACACTCGCCATTCCATATATCCACCGCCTGCTCGAAGCCATGCATATCCCGATCATCGAACTTGCGGGCTGTGAAGCCGACGACCTCATCGGAACCGTAGCAAAACAGGCCGAAAAAGAAGGTTATCAGGTTTTTATGGTTACACCCGATAAGGATTTTGCGCAGCTCGTGTCCGAAAATATCTTTATGTATCGCCCGGCGAGGCTTGGAAACGGGATCGAGATCTGGGGCATACCGGAAGTTCTCGAACGATTTGGCATCGAGCGTCCCGAACAGGTGATAGATTATCTCGGAATGATGGGCGATGCGGTCGACAATATTCCCGGTCTGCCCGGCGTGGGTGAAGTCACCGCCAAAAAACTTCTCAAGGAATTCGGCACGATGGAAAACCTTCTCGAAAACACGCATTTGCTCAAAGGCAAAATGAAGGATACGATCGAGGCCAACAAGGAAAAGGGCATCATGTCGAAGAAACTGGCTACGATCATTTGCGATTGTGATGTCCAATTCAATGAAACCGATTACGAGCTTACAAAACCCGATGTTGAAAAAGTAACCGCACTACTTGAAGAGCTTGAATTCCGCCGCATGGCCGAACAATTCAACACGCTCTTCTACAACAAACGTGATTTCGACCATGTCCAAACCACGACCGAACTCCATCCGACGGAAACCATCGTAAAAGGCGAAACGCAATTCGACCTGTTTTCCGCAGGTGAACAGGAAATGATACTTCATGGGCAGTTCGCGAACATTTCGAATACCGAACATTTCTATCAAACTATTCAGGGCGATGTCGGAATACGCCTGTTGCTTCAAAACCTGATGAAACAAACGTGCGTCAGTTTTGATACCGAGACGACGGGCATCGATCCGATTACTGCGGAACTCGTCGGACTTTCATTCTCTTGGGAAAAAGGGAAGGGATTTTATGTTCCCGTTCCCGAAGATCAGGCAGGCGCGCAGGCGATTGTCGATAAATTCATTCCGTTTTTCGAAGCGGAACACATTGAAAAAGTCGGCCAGAACATCAAATACGATCTAAAGATCCTCGGAAATTATAATGTGCGTGTCAAAGGCAAACTGTTCGATACAATGCTTGCGCATTACCTCATCAACCCCGACATGCGCCACAATATGGATGTATTGTCGGAAACGTATCTTAAATATTCCCCGATGCCGATCGAATCGCTGATCGGGAAAAAAGGCAAAGGCCAGAAAACAATGCGTGAAGTTGAATTGGAGCAGATCAAGGAATACGCTGTCGAAGATGCCGACGTCACGCTTCAATTGAAAGACCATTTCAGTCCTGTCCTCGATCAGACCGGAACACGGAAACTATTCGATGAGATCGAGACACCGCTGGTCCAGGTTCTGGCCGATATGGAAATGGAAGGTGTCAGCCTGGATACAGATTTCCTAAAAGCAATGTCGGTTGATATGAAAGCAGAAATCGATATCCTCGAACAAAAGATCTATGAAACCGCCGGCGAAAGATTTAATCTTGGTTCGCCCAAACAGCTCGGCGAAATATTATTTGATAAGATGAAGATCGGCGGTGTCAAACAAAAAAAGACCAAAACCGGCCAGTATGCGACCGGTGAAGACATTCTCTCCTATCTCGCGCTATCAAATCCGTTTGTAAAAGACATCCTCGAATGGCGTCAATTGGTCAAGCTTCACAATACGTATGTCGACGCGCTGCCGTTGCAGGTTTGCGCAAAAACAGGCCGTGTACATACAGATTATATGCAGGCTGTCGCCGCTACAGGCCGACTGAGTTCCAACAATCCGAACCTTCAAAATATCCCGATAAGAACCGAACGCGGCCGCCAGATCAGGAAAGCGTTCATCCCACGCGATGAAAACCACGTATTGATCTCGGCGGATTATTCGCAGATCGAATTGCGGATCATTGCGGCCTTGAGCGGCGAGGAAAACATGATTGAAGCCTTCCGCAATGGCGAAGACATCCACAAATCGACCGCGTCAAAAGTCTTTGGCGTTCCGGCGGAGGAAGTCACGCGTGAACAGCGTAGCAACGCTAAAACCGTCAATTTTGGGATCGTTTACGGCGTGTCGGCATTCGGGCTAAGCAATCAGACATCTTTGTCGAGAAGTGAATCGAAAGACCTGATCGAAGCGTACTATCAAACCTATCCGCGATTGAAATCCTATATGAACGATCTGGTTCAGTTCGCGAGAGAAACCGGTTACGCGCAGACGATCTCAGGGCGCCGGCGTTATCTCAAAGACATCAATTCACACAATCCCGTTGTCCGCGGAGCAGCCGAACGAAATGCCGTCAATGCGCCGATCCAGGGAAGTGCGGCCGACATCATCAAGATTGCGATGATCAACATCCACAAAAAACTCGTTGAAGAAAAATGGCAGAGCAAAATGCTGCTCCAGGTCCATGATGAATTGGTGTTCGACGTACATAAATCTGAACTTGAACGAATCAAGCCGATGATCCGCCATGAGATGGAAAATTCGTTCAAACTCACTGTGCCACTGGAAGTCGATTTGGGAGAAGGCGAAAATTGGCTTGCCGCGCATTAAACGTAACTACAGTAAGTTTTTTGCTAAAAAATTTTAACGCAACTCATTGTTTTTCATAAATTTGAGTTACTAAACTTCACTCCTATGAAAAAATTTATTCTTTCAGTCGCGCTTGCAATCGCAGGCACGGCAATGGCTCAAACACCCGACGAAGCGGCGATGCAGAAAGCATGGCAAGAGTACATGACTCCAAGTCAGATTCACAACCAACTCGCTCAGGATGACGGAACCTGGACAGGCGAAATGACGATGTGGATGGATCCAAAAGCCGAGCCGATTAAAAACAAAATGACGGCGACCAACAGGATGATCCTTGGCGGACGCTATCAGGAATCAAGGCATACCGGAGATTTTATGGGCATGCCATTCGAAGGAGTTGCCACTACCGGATATGACAACGCTTCCGGAAAAATGGTTTCAACATGGGTCGACAACATGGGAACCGGGATCATGTATATGGAAGGCGATTACGACGGAAAATCAAAATCGGTCGTGATGCGTGGCAAGTATACCGATCCGATGACCAAAAAAGTAAAAGAAATGCGCGAAGTATACACTCTTGTGGATGAAAATACGCGCAAGATGGAGATGTACGATAAGTCGCCCGATGGCAAAGAGTACAAATCAATGGAAATGGTGATGACACGCCAAAAGTAAAATCATCGAACCGCAAAGAGGCAGGACTTGTTCCTGCTTTTTTTTGCTTTGACTCCAAAATTGTCAATACGATGAATTTGTGAAATGCATTGAATATTTAATCGTCAATTTGCGATAGCTTTATATCCTTGTTAGAAATTAACATATTTTATGAAAGACAACGCAACCAATGGCATTTTATCCCATCAATAAATGCCGCATCATAAGAATTCCGTGGAAGCATTAAAAACCATACTTTATTTCTCAATCTTCAAGTATCCGCTGAAGTTGGATGAGATCTGCAAATTTCATCCGGATAAGGATCGCGAACAGATTTCCAGCGAACTCGATATGCTGATGGATCGAAACATCATCTACAAGGTCGAAGATTTTTATCTTTCAGATTGTGATACCGAATGCATCGAAAAAAGAAAAAAGGGAAATGCGATGGCGATGGAGATCATGTGGAAAGCCCGTGAACGAGCCGAATTCATTGGAAAATTTCCGTTTGTTGAAGGCGTTGGCGTCTCGGGATCCTTATCGAAAGGCTATTATGATGAAAAAAGCGATATCGATTTCTTTATCATCACAAAACCGGGACGGCTCTGGGTTGCAAGGACACTGCTCGTACTTTACAAAAAGATCTTTCTTGGAAACTCGCGCAAATATTTTTGTGTCAATTACTTTATTACCAGCGACAATCTCGAGGTCGGTGAAAAAAACCGGTTTACAGCAACCGAGATATGCACGCTGATCCCATTTACGGGGCAAAAAGTCTTCGAAAATTTTTATAAAAAAAACAATTGGGTCATTAAAATGTTCGGCTCTTTTACACCCGATTTCAGTCATATTCAAGAAGTTCGGAAACCGCTATGGTCACGAGCGCTCCAAGTATGCGGAAACACGATTATCGGGCCATTCATTGACGCAGCCTTTAAAAAGCTGACCGTGGCATTCTGGAAAAAGAAGTTCAGCGATATGCCAAAGGCAGATTTTAAAGTGGCGTTGAAATCTACAAATGATGTATCGAAACACCATCCGAAAAATTTTCAGAAGAAAGTCATTTTGATGCTCAACGAAAAATATGACGAACTTCGGCTCAAGCACAACATCGAATTACAGAAAGAATATGCCTGACATATTGTTTTCACACTCATATTATTACCGTCTCGATCCGAAGCAGTGGAAAAACAAAACGCCTTTCCCGCCGCTCGGCACTTTATATGCCGCCTCCGTCATGCGCGAAAAAGGATACGATGTCGGCTTATTTGATACTAATCTAAAACACGGGCCGGACGAGATCAGATCGATCCTTGAGCAAAAAAAACCAAGATACCTCGTCATTTATGATGACGGTTTTAATTACCTGACAAAAATGTGCCTTACGAATATGCGTGAGGCATGCTTTAAAATGATCGGATATGGAAAAAAAGCGGGATGCAAGATCATCGTTTCATCTTCCGATGCGGCCGATCATTATCAGAAATACCTTGATGCAGGTGCCGATTTTATCATTCGCGGCGAAGCCGAATTAACGCTTTCCGAACTTATCGACACTTTGGACAACCGGCGCGAAGTGAGTGAAATAAAAGGAATCGCTTTTCAACAAGAAGGAAATTATAACGTGAATCCCGCCCGCACGGTTTTGACCAACCTCGATCAGCTGCCGATGCCCGCATGGGATCTTGCCGCGATCGACGATTATAAAAAGATCTGGGATGAAAGCGGTTTGCCATTTACATTGAACATCGCCACCACGCGCGGCTGCCCGTATAAATGCAACTGGTGCGCCAAACCGATCTATGGGAACCGGTATAATTCGCATTCTCCTGAATACATCGCCAAACATATAGATTTCCTCAATCAAAAATACGGCGTTTCAAGGTTTTGGATGTGCGACGATATTTTTGGATTGAAGCCAAATTGGGTACGGAGTTTCAGCGAACAGTTGAAAACGCGCAGTTTGAAGATCAGCTTCTACATGCAAAGCCGTGTCGATCTCTTACTGAAGGAAGATACCATCGATGCACTGGCGGAAGCAGGACTCGAAGAAGTATGGGTTGGCGCCGAAAGCGCTTCCCAGAAGATCCTCGACGCGATGGATAAAGGAACGACCGTTGAGCAGATCCGCACGGCTACCTCGCTATTGAAAAGCAAGAACATTCGCGTCGCATTCTTCCTGCAGTTCGGTTATCCCGGAGAAACGATCGACGACATCGAGTCGACGATCGATATGGTCCGCACGCTTGAGCCGGACAATATCGGCATTTCGGTTTCCTATCCGCTGCCCGGAACTAAATTTTATGAAAATGTCAAAGCTGATTTACTGGCAAAGTCAAATTGGACAGATTCCGACGATCTCGAGATGATGTTCCGCGGCACATTCAGGTCTGACTATTACCGGAAACTGCAGCGATATGTGCATAAGGAATTCAGAAAATCGCAGGGAATGCGAAATCTTCGACGATTCTTTTCCAACCCGATGAAAATCAGCGGAAGTGTTTTAAAATCGATCGCGAAACTTGGCTATTATTGGCCCAGTGCCTATGCAGATTCACTCATGCTTAAAAAATTGCAGCGATGAAAACCCAGGCCGCAATACCAAGCGACGCATTTTCTTCGGCATACGAAGAATATGAGATTCTCAGCCGTGAAAATATCATCGATCGCTCTAGGCGAACTGTTGTAAGGAATGAAGTTGAAAGGCATATCATCTCAAACGGGAAAATACTGGAAATTAACTGCGGAAGCGGCATCGATGCTCGATATTTTGCGTCGAAAAATTATTCGGTGCTGGCGACCGACATTTCTACGGCTTCCGAATTTTACCTTCAGCAGAAGATCAACGAATCAAATCTCGAAAACTTGCGGTATAAAAATCTCGGTTTTGAATCGATGCACCGGATTGAGGAACGCTTTGATTACATCTTTTCAAATTTCGGCGGATTAAATTGCACCGAAAGGCTGGATGATATATTTAATCAAGCCTCCCGCCTGCTTCATCCCGGTGGCTATTTCACGTTGGTAGTCATGCCGAAAACGTATCCGTGGGAGATCTTGTCCGCACTGGCTGGAAATCGACAAGCGTTCAGGCGTTTTTCGAAAGCTCCAGTCGCGGCTGTCGGCGGAACACAAATTCCGGTTTATTATCATTCAGCACGAAAGATTCGACGACTTGCAAACGGAAATTTCGATTTTATATCGGGACGCAACATAGGGACATTTTATCCGTCTGCACATTTCAGGTCATTGCAGAACTTTCGCGGTATAATCCGGACATTGATCGGATTTGACACATGGATCAACGGCTTTCGCTGGATGCCCGTCGGGATCGGTGATTATTATATGCTGACATTCAAAAAGCGATGAAGCATCAAAGCTATAATACGACCGACGGTTTCGAACTGAACTACATCGATGCCCGCAAAAAAGAGAACAGGCTGCTGACCGATAATGAAGTCATGGCACTTCCTGATCTGCCTCGCAGTCACATCCACCATTCCGAATGGCAGCTCAGGAAAAGAACCGCTGCCAGATTTCAACGGTATCTCGAAAAAAAACGCAAACATTTGTCGATTCTCGATCTGGGCTGCGGAAATGGCTGGTTTTCGAATCGGCTCGCAAATCTGCCGGAAAGTATTGTGTTCGGAATCGATATCAATCAACCCGAGCTCAGGCAGGCGATCTCCGTTTTTAAAAAACCCAACCTGGATTTCGCCTATTCCGACATATTTTCAGATTCTGAACTGCGACTGCGGAAATTCGACATCATCGTGCTTAATAGCGTTCTGCAATATTTTCCGGACCCGGCCGGACTGATGGTGATCCTTAAAGAGATGCTGGCCGGCGATGGAGAAATCCACATTCTCGATACGCCGTTCTATCGAAGCGACCAAATTGAACCCGCACGCCTTCGGTCTAAAAAATATTATGAGTCGATAGGCAATCCTCAGATGGCCGACCGCTATTTTCATCATCAGAAACCGCACCTCGGCGACTTTGAAGTCTGTTACAAGCCTTCGGTCTTCAGCAGGCTAATGAACGACAGTCCTTTCGAATGGATCAGAATCAAAAAAACATGAATCACGAAACGGGAAATGTCGCATTCATGACACTTCTGTATTTCGCGGTCAGCCTCATCGGGATATTAAATCACGAGATCTGGCTTGATGAAGCGCACCATTGGCTATTGGCCCGCGACAGCGGTTCGATATCGGAATTATTCGCAAATACACGCCGCGAAGGTCATCCGATCTTGTGGAATCTGTTGCTGTTCGGGATAACGCGGCTCACTACGAATCCTGTGTGGATGCAGGTTTTTCATGTTTTGATTTCCACTTCGGCAGTTTATGTCTTTCTAAGACATGCGCCATTTCGATGGATTTTCAAAATTCTTTTCGTCTTCGGATATTTCATGCTGTTTGAATACAATCTGATCAGCAGGAATTACGTGCTCGGAATACTTTTTCTTTTTTTGGCTTGCTCGTCGCTGTTCCAACCCACAAATTTTCTCCGCACATGCATCTTTCTTGCAATGGCAGTCAACGTTCATGTCATGTTTGCAGCCCCGTGCCTCGCGATTTTTTTGACACTGCTATTTTTTGGAACTGCTTCAAAAATGACTAAAAAAGGACGTTTGGCCGCGGTTGCGGTATTCTGCTTTGGATTTATCATACTGCTGATCCAGATCACAAATATGGAATCGTCCTGGATGCTTGATCGAATAAACCAGCAATCACTCACCGAGCGGATTGGACACGCGATCCCCACATTTTTTAAGGGCGTCTTCATGATTCCTGATTTTACTGCAGATCGCTTTTGGAACACGAATCTGATTGTTAATCGCTTTCGCCCGCTGGCAATCGTGCTCACCTTTATAGCCTATTTGATTCCTATTTTCCTGTTCCGCAAACGGCCGACACTGTTTTTCGTGTATCTGGCATTGCTCGGCACACAGTTTTTCTTTTTTATCACCGGGCAGCTCGCGTCACGTTTTAACGGGATGTCTTATTTGATTTTGATCATTGGGTTATGGATGGAAAAGCGCGAATCCGGTTCCGTCATCAAATGGGATCTTACTTCGTTTAAAACCCCGATCATTTATGCGATACTTGCCATCCATTTCAGCTCGGGAATCTATGCGTATACAATGGATGCGGTTTATACTTTCACATCGACCAAAGAAATCGCTGCATTCCTGGACGACAACAACCTTGCGAACGAAAAAATCGCATCTGCCACATGCGACGGAACCGTTTTAAGCGCATACCTGGAACGAAAGGTCTGGTTCCTCTGTGAAGGCCGCGAACAAAGTTTCTGCATTTGGGATTCGGGATGCCCGGGAATCGTCGAGCCTGCCGATGTGCGGAATTTACTAATCGACTATATGGCGGCCGAATCAAAAGTCTTTTACGTTTCCAGCTATCCGCTTGACGTCAATATTAATAAAGGATGGCAGGTGTTGTCTGATAATTCTAAATACAGGATGATCAAATCTTTTACTCCGGCAATTACAGACAAGTCGCCATATTACATTTACGAAATCCGCTGCAGCCGATGAGAATTCATGAAATCCATATTGCATTGTTTATGCTTTCGCTTTTTTGTGGCGGGTTGATATTCCTTTCAACATATCACGAAGTCCACGATTTTGCGAATTACTACTTTGGCGGAGTGATCTTCGGCGAAGGAAGATTCACCTCTGATATCTACTTTCCTTACTGGTTCAATCAGCAGATCGTCGCCATGGGCAGTCCACCAATATTTGCAGGGTTTGCACCAAATTCGCCTTTTCTGGCAATGCTGTTTTATCCGATTTCATTACTCGAACTGCCTCTGGCAAAACTCTTATTTAATGTTATTAGCGGCGCACTTTTTATCAATGCACTCCGGCGGCTCGTCAAATTCCACGACATCAAAGCAACGTGGCTGCTGGCGATCCCGATCCTGTTTTTTGTCCCGCTGAGAAACGAGATCCTCTTTGGGCAGGTTTATCTTTTGATCTTTGTTTTGCTGACGGAATTTTGGATTTTAAATCAGCGTGGGAGATTATTAGCGAGCGGCATATTTCTCGGCGCCGCCATCATGCTTAAAATATTTCCCGTTCTTCTGGTTTTGCCGTTGTTCATTCGGAAAGATTGGAAGACACTTGCTTCAACAGCGGTTACCTGTCTTGCGATATTGCTGATGACACTGCCTTTTGTCCCAATCGATGCATGGTCGTTTTATCTCATGGATATTTTGCCGGCTGCCGCAAACGGTGAAATTGCCTCGGAGTATGTCGACAATTATCAATCGGTTTTTATGTTCCTGAAAAGACTGTTGCTGGCCGGCGCAGAAAATCCGAACGGATTATTTAACTCTTTGATCGCATTTTCCGTGGCGGTTTCGGCATTTAAGATTATCATCATTACCGTTGGATATTTCGTGACAAAACATGAAACAAAACCGTTGAATGTTTTCGCGTACTGGATTGTGGCCATGATAATATTGTCGCCTTACGGAAGTACGTACACGTTTATTTTCATGCTGTTTCCGTTTTTTGCGATTTTAAAATCAGATTTGAAGAAAAACCGGCTGGCGATATTACTTGTACTTCTGTTACTCATGAACAACCT
>CBDUBP010000042.1:0-12935 GCA_965365415.1 uncultured bacterium
CCTGACATCAATATACGGTTACATCGAGCACCGGCTCGGGTTCTATTCATACAAAACCTCAGCGTTCATTTTCCTGATCAGCCGCACGATCGGTTCGGCATTCCGGCTTTATCTGGTCGTGATCGTACTCCAGAGGTTCGTATTCGATTTTTACGGCGTGCCATTCGCGTTTACCGTATTGATATCACTCGGACTGATCTTCGCGTATACTTACCGCGGCGGACTGAAAACGATCATTATTACCGATACGCTGCAGACATTCTTCTTGGTATCGTCGGTATTCCTAACGATCATATTCATTTGCCAAAGCATGGATCTCGGCGCGATCGAGGCCTTTGAAAAGGTCAAGGATAGCAATTACTCGAAAATTTTCTTTTTCGACGATTTCGCCGAAAGCAGGTTTCATTTCATCAAGCAGGTCCTCGGCGGAATATTCGTAACCATAGCGATGGTCGGGCTCGATCAGGATTTGATGCAGAAAAACCTCAGCTGCAAGAACATCGGTGATGCGCAAAAGAACATGTTTACGTTTACGGGGATCTTTGTGGTCATCAATATTTTCTTCCTGAGCGTCGGCGCACTTCTTTACATTTTCGCTGCCGAAAAAGGAATTGAAGTCCCAACGGATTATATCAGCGGAAAACCGCGAACCGACCTTTTGTTTCCCGAGATCGCATTCAATCATTTGTCGATCGTGCCTGCGATAGTGTTCCTGCTTGGATTGACGGCAGCGACGTTTGCGACGACCGATTCGGCATTGACGGCACTGACCACTTCTTTTTGCGTCGATTTTCTCGGAATGGAAAAAAAGGACATTCCGAACGATCCTAATGTCGTGCGCACACGGCATTTCGTACACGTCGGGTTTTCGCTTCTGATGTTCCTGGTCATCATCGGATTCAACGCGATAAACGACAGTTCGGTTGTGACGATGATTTTTCGCGTCGCGTCGTACACCTACGGCCCACTACTTGGGTTGTACGCATTTGGATTGTTTGTCAAAGGCCGCGGGCTCCACGACCGGTTTGTGCCGTTCGTCTGTTTGGTATCACCCGCACTGACATACCTCTTGAGCGAAACTTCGAAACCGCTTTTCGGCTATGTGTTCGACAATGAGCTTATCATCGTCAATGCGATCCTCACCTTAATGGGGTTGATGTTGATCAGCCGGCGTATAACCAAACAACAATTCTAATTTGGACAAATTCCTCTGTTTTCGGTTTGATGTTGACACGCATGTCTGCCTTCGCGACGGCGTTCCAAATTTATTGGAGATGATGACGCGATACGGTGTCAAATGCACATTTTTCGTGAGCATGGGACGCGCGTTCGATCGGCGACAGGTTGTTCGTGAGAGATTTCGTGCGAGGAAAACATCGACGAAATATAATTTTTCGATGATCTCGAAACTGGGGCGGGCCAACACGGTCGAAGCGCTGCTGATAAACCCGAAGATCGGCGCGTCATATTCAAAAATATTAGAAAACGCAATCGCATCGGGACATGAACTCGGACTCCACGGCGGACGAAATCACGCGACTTGGAATCGCCATGCTGTCGGTTGGGACACCGAATTACTCGAAGACGAAATCATCTTCGGGTTAGATAATTTTAAGGGTCTGGGCCTGCCGACACCTGCATCGTTCGCCTCACCGTGCTGGAAATCGCCCAAACATCTCCCCGGAATCCTTCAGCGCAACGGCATATCAATGCTTTCCGATTCGCACTCTGATGATATGCCTTTCAAAAAAGATGGTTTGCATCATTACCCGGTAAACATCACATCGCCACGGGCCAATATCGGATTTATCGAAAACCATCGGGCGCTTGGACGATCAGATGCTGAAATACTCGCCGACTTCCGGCGGCAGCTCGACTTACCCGGAAATTTCAAAATGGTGTTCGACCATCCAATTTATGCAGGGATCCAAGAACTTTCAATCATAGCCGCCATGGCCGAAATCGCGTTAGAAAAAGGATTCCGGCTAGAAACGCTTCGCAATATTGACAGACTGATTACCATATGAAGATATTGCACTTATGTCGTGAAAAGAACGGTGGGATCATCGGCGGGGTCGAATACCATATCCGCTATATTGCCAGGGAACAACTTCATCTGGGTCATGAGCCAATGGTGATGTCGATTCGTTCATCACGGGCAGACCGAATCAGCAGCGAGATGCGCGATGGCGTCATGTGGTACTTTCTGGACGTAAAAAGTCCTTTTTACAAAATCAGCAGCCGACTGAAAAAATTTGAAAACGGTGGAATTGGATTTCTGGTGACAGCATTGGAACGACTGCCACAAAACTTTGCACTGTCAACGAAACTGTCCAAAATTGCCGAGTTCAGTCCGGACATCATCCATCAGCACGATTATTTGTCGAGCGTCAGGCTCAGTAAAAAACTGTCGGCGCGTTACCGCATCGTCTTCACGAACCATTACGGCGAATACCTGGCGATGCAAAAAACCATGCTGACGCGAGCGCTTCAGAAACGCTTTTTGAGATCTTTTTCGAGCATCATTGCGCCAAGTAAAGAATTACTGCCGGCAGGTGGAAACTGCCATTATTTACCCAATGGTGTTGATACTTCGGCATTTAAGGTGCCGACTGCCGAAGAAAAACAAATACGCAGGAAACAGCATGAATTTGACGAAAAAATCGTGTTTCTTTGTGCGCGGCGGTGGGCGCCTTCAAAGGGCATTCTGCATCTGGCGCGTGCTCTGAACATGTTGGAAAAGTCGGTGGCGGCAAGAACTGTATTTTTATTCGCCGGAAACGATTCGGAGGATTTTCCGCAATATCGGCAAGCGGTCCATCAGGAACTTTCGAAAACGCGCGCCGATGTACGCTTGTTGGGAAACATTGATCACAAGTCGCTTCAGGAAGTTTTCGAGATGACTGATATTGGCATTATTCCTTCGGTCATTGAAGGCATGAGCCTCTTCTCGATTGAACTCATTGCGAGCGGCATTCCTGTTCTGGCCACGGATGTCGGAGGTAATCCTGAAGTCGTTGCCGACAGGATAAATGGCTGGCTTATTCCGCCACAGCAATCTAAGGCAATCTGTTGCAAACTGATGGAAATTGTCAGTGACTGGCCGGCGACATCGCTGAACATTGATACAGTTGCATTTCGCGAACGCTATTCCTGGCGCTCCATTGCAGCAGCGACATTAAAAATATACGAAGGGAATTATGAGGATTTTAGCAGTGATCGGCACACGGCCGGAAGTAATCAAAACGGTACCGCTGGTACTTCGTCTGAAGGAACTTGACGGTTATACCGTAGCATTGTGTTCGACGGGGCAGCACCGAGAAGTAATGGAACAGGCGATGCAAACTTTTGGCATCGCACCGGATTACAATCTGGAAGTAATGTCGGAAAATCAAAGCCTGAGCGAACTGTCGGCCAAAATCCTCCTCGGCCTGCAGAAACTAATCGTGTCGTTCAAACCAGACCTCATCATTTCACAAGGCGATACGGCAACCTCATTCACAACCTGCCTCGCTGCATTTTATGAAAAAGTACGCGTGATCCACATCGAAGCCGGACTTCGTACGGGCAATATCCGCTCTCCTTTTCCCGAAGAGATGTCCAGACGTGTGACTGCAATGGTCTCCAATATAAATTTCGCCCCGACCCAACGCGCGCACGACAATTTGCTCGACGAAGGAATACCTAAGGAAAACATCGTTTTATGCGGCAACACGGGCATCGATGCATTGTTCTACATGCGCGGGAAAATTACCGGAAACAATCAGCTGAAAAAGCAGCTTTCGGCTTCATTCCCGTTCCTTGACCCCGGAAAAAAATTAGTAATTGTCACTGCACACCGTCGGGAAAATCATGGCGAAGGCATCGACAACATCATCAATGCGATAAAAACACTGGCTTCACGTGGCGACCTGCAGATCGTGTTTCCGGTGCATCACAATCCTAATTCAAAAAGGCAAATCATTCAATCGTTGGCCAACGTCGGGAATGTTCACCTTGTCGGCCAGATCGACTACATGTCGTTCGTATACCTGTTGGAGAAATGCTACCTGATCATCACCGATTCGGGTGGCATACAAGAAGAGGCCCCATCGCTCGGAAAACCGGTATTGGTAACGCGGTATTCGACCGAGCGCCAGGAAGCCATCGAGGCCGGATCGTCGATCCTGGTCGGTCCTGTTTGTGACGTGATCGTCAAGGAAGTCGAAAAATTGCTTGAAAACGACGTTTACTACCAAAGCAAGTGTGTCGTGACGAATCCGTTTGGCGACGGAAAGGCGAACGACAGGATCATCAATGAGATCCACAAGATGCGTCAAGTGATTTACGGTGCTAAATTAGGCCGACCCATCGGAACCTAATACTGTCCCACCGACAACATTACAAGCGTACACGCAACTTCGACCTCGATTCCGCGTTCGCGAAGCAGTTTGTAAAGTTCGGGGTTTTCCGTGCCGGGATTGAAAATGACGCGTTTCGGATAAAGGCCCAGGATGTAATCGTAGTATTCTTTCTGGCGCGTTGGATTGAGGTAAAGCGTGATCGTGTCGATATCCTCGAAAGGCTCCATAGATTTTTTAATGCGCACGCCTGCGACTTCTTCTTCTTTGAGTCCGACGCCTTCCACTTCATGCCCGCGGTTGACGAGACTTTTAATTGCCATACAGGCGTATCGGGCAGGATTTGCTGTAGCTCCGAGGACCAATGTTTTTTTCATGATGATTCGTTTATGTGTTGATTCGTTATCGGGCTCTCCTAAAGTTAAGGATTCTACGCGAATAAACAAATCATCAAATAATCAAATCCACTACTTCTTCGGCAGGAAAATTTCGGCCATCATACATCTGGCGCTTCCGCCGCCGGCGGCTTCGATCGTATCGAGGCTCGAACTCAAGATGTTACCATGCTTTTCGAGCTGCGCAATCTGTTTTTTTGAAAGGGATTTGTGAGCCGACGAACTCATGACAATGTAGCGTTCATCACTATTGCCGCGAACCTGAAGCATGTTACCCGCGAAATTGTTGACCTGGTCTTCAGTGATCAGGATGATTTCCTTTTTATCGGCTTTCAGGCTGTCGAGTACCAATTTGCGTTCTTTCTTATCGTCGATGCAATCGGCGCAGATTACGGCAAAAGTTTCTCCAAGGCACATCATGACATTGGTATGATAGATCTGCTTACGCTCGCCATGGACAGTCTGGAAAGCTTCGAAAATGATCGGTGTGTATTCGAAGTCCTCGCAAAATTCGATCAGCAGTTCTTCATCGGCACGCGGCGATAATGCGCAATAAACCTTTTGGTTTTCGCGATCGATGATCATGCTGCCTGTTCCTTCGAGAAAAAATCCGTCCTTCTCGGCAGAAGTATAATCTACAATGTTCTCAATCTCAAAACCTTTTTCTTCAAGTTCATCAAGGATATCCTCGCGCCGTTCCTGACGCCTGTTCTCGGCGAACATCGGATACAACGCCACATCCTTATTCTCGTGGAACGAAATCCAGTTGTTCGGGAAAATACTGTCGGGCGTGTCGGGCGCCTTGGTGTCTTCGATGACAGTAACGTCTATTCCGACGCTGCGCAATTTGCCTACAAATGCATCAAACTCTTCCAAAGCCTTTTGATGGACATTTTCGATCGTCAGGCTTTCCATCACTTTCTGATAATAATTGTTGACAGCGGTCTGCTCATTTAAGCGAAACGCCACCGGGCGGATCATGAGGATGGAGTTTGTGGTTTGATTCATTATATAAAATTTGAATGATGAATGGTGAATTTGAATTTTGAATGATGAATTTTGAATTTTGAATTAATCTAAAATTCAAAATCTAAAATCTAAAATTATTCCCGCACGAGCGGCAGCGTCGAGCATCGCAGCAATCCGCCCTGTTTGGATATTTCGTGATACGGAACTTCTTCCACTGTAAGTCCGTTTTCACGAAGCCAGTTGTTGAGCCGCGTAAAATTCTTTTCCGACACGACCACTTCGGGAGATATCGAAAACACATTGCAGAACATGTGGTACATTTCGTCGCGCGTCACATGAAACAAGTTCTTTTCTCCATACATATCGATCAAGAACCTGTAATCGGAATCGATCATGAAAGCATCTTTGTATATAATTCCTTTATCCTTGCCGACAGGCTGAAAACAGCAGTCAAGATGTAGCGCATTGTCGCGTGCGTCAGTAGTTGATTTTTTAAGATCCATCTCCCGCACGATCTTGTTTGGAAACATCTCTTTCAGAAAATGAACCGCTTCCAGATTTGTTCTCGCGGTTTTGATCTCGCTGTAGTCCGCACGCAAATAGGCACCGATCAGTATATGATCATCGAGCAACATTACATCGCCGCCCTCGACATGGACATCGTCCGGCGGGGTGATTACTTTCATCGGATCGATCATGCGTGCGATATATTCTATCGCCGGAACTTCACGGTCGCGTTCAGGCAAAATGTTGGATTTAAAGAAATAATCATCGACAACAAAAGCAATGTCACGCGCAAAAATCTGGTTGACGTCCACAATCAGCTCAGGCCTGTACACCTTGACATCGTACTTTTCAAGAACTTTTCGGAACGACTCCATTTCCTCCACCATATCGGCTTCCTTTGGGTATGTTCCTGCTAAAATATGCTCTCTTGATTTCGGATCGTAGGTTTCGTGGTCTTCAGGTATTGGTCCGCTGCTTTCCGCAGTTCCGAGTACAACGGCCTTCAGCTTTGCCGTTTCATTCTTAACATTAAGATTCAACATAAAAAGTTACCTTTTTGCAAAGATAGCAAACGGCGGCACTTATGGAAGTTTTAGTGCCATGATGATTAAATTTCAATCGCAAAAGAAAAGAATTTTCGTGCTTTTGGTTCGACCGCCATGCTTTTTACCTCACGACAATTTTCTTCGAAAGATGCTGTCCGACGGCGTTTATAGTCAAAATATAAACGCCCGATGATAAGCCGCCGGTTGGAACTTGATGCCCGCCATTCAATTCGGCATTTGCTTGATAAACCGTACGACCGTGAATATCCGACAGTTTTATATCGGCCGAAGCAAAGCTGTCTGACAGGATATTGAGTTCGCTTGATGCAGGATTTGGGTAGATCGCAAACGAGCGTTCAAACTCAGTTGAAGCAAGCAGTGAAATTTCGACCTGACCGCGGTAAGCGCGCGTGTTTTGTTTGGTGATGGTGACTTTAATCGGCGATGTCGAAGCAAGTTCCGGAATGTCAAATGCCGCCATACCGTCGACCGTGGTTGCCGTGGCAAGTATTTCATTATCCTGTGTCAGCGCGACAGTCGCATCGTTGGTGTTGGATGTGATCAAAAGCGGGCCACCGTCCTGGCTGATCTCCATCTCATGGTTTGCCGTAATATCAGATGTAAGCTGGCTCCTGAACAATACTGACGGATCGCCGAAGAAAACCCATGTCTGCATGACCTCGACTGCTGTGTAACTTTGACCATAATCCTCAAGCATGCTGATCTGTCCGTTGTAAAACAGTCCGCCAAGCGAGGTGCGAATATTCTCGTCGTCGCTGCGAACGATCAGTTCCGCGATTTCGTCCTGCGTCTGCATTGGTTCTGCCCAGGCCATCAGTATTGATGATCCGCAGCTGGCGATCGCGCCCGTCGGATTTCCACTGTAAGTTGCACGGGTAAATTCTTCGCAAAGCGATGTGCCTTGTGCAAAAGTCCCGTTGTTGCAAGCCACCGAGATCACAAAAGGATAACGTCCGTTGTTGGTCAGGTTGTTTACGTCATTTGAACTGTAATCGCCCGTGGCCATCACATCCTGCGCGCCGTGTCCGCAGTAATTGAGCAGTCCCGCACCTGCATTGAGTGCGTTCGAGATCATTGCCGAAGACGGACTTCCCGATGCATCGTTCACACCGTGTGATCCATCATAAAATTCATGGATCGTGTTATATCCAAAGCCCACGAGCTTGTCGCCAATATTTCTGAGATGAAGCCAGTCGGGTTCGCCATCATCGCCGTAGCCTTGTCCTTCGTCGGAACCGATTCCGATCGCATTGAGCATCCATTCGCCTTCGAGCGGCTGCGTTTCATATTCAATTGTTCGGGCAACCATGGTTTCAATGTCCTGTTCATTCCCCGAAAAACGGCCAACCATCAGTTCAGGAAAGTAATCATCACCTTCTATCTGTCCGTAAAAGCTGTCGCTGTAAAGTTCTTCCCACGAGCCGGTCATTCCATAGCTATATGTCGGAACGTCCTCGTCATCTCCAACAATCTGGACGTACACGAGATTTGGATTGGCAAAATAAAACGAGGTGATATACGATTTGATCGATTCGGGATCATAACCTGTCTGCTCCAATGTCGCAACGGTGGTTTTCATTCCTTTCTCAATTTTCCAATCGACCAGCGGCTGGATTGCAGGAAGAAACTGCATGGGCGTGACGATGAGCATTTCGCCTTCATCGGCAAGCGGCTCGTAAGCCGGCGCATTCAGGAAAAGGTTTTTATGCATCATTGTAAACGCATTGACCGGCTCGTGAGATGCCGCCAGTCTTTCATTTGGCGCGCTAAGCAACGGATTTGCGATGATGCTGAAGGAGATATTCTTGTAAACGCGAAGAGTTTTTGTAACAGGATTGTATTGGTATGGAAAAAATGAAATCGTCGCGCCGCGTTTGTCGCGAAAGATGAACGGATCACCAACGCCAGCTAAAACGCCCGGATAAAACGCGTTCTCAGTATAGATTTCGCCAAAGACGTATGGGATCGTAGCCGGGTCGACATTTCGTTTCAGGCTTCCTTTTGACGGAAGGATATTGACATTGTAAAATTCATCAAAACCATCGTGTGAAACCTCGATATTAAAGCCACCTGTGTCTGGTATGATCACGGATTCCGTAAACATCGGCAGTGCCGGCGAATTCTTCTCCATCATCAATACTTTGGATACCGATGAAAAATCTTCATAGAAAAGTCCGTCGTGCTGACGTTTTACTGATAAATATTCCGGCGTGCTGTTTTTTACCGTGAGTGCATCCGGATTGGATGAAATCAGCCGCATTTGCTGCGATAAACCATCGAATGCAATAAAAGATATCAATAAGCCCAACAAGTAGCGTTTCATCATAACAATTTATTAAAGGCTAAAGATAAGGAAAAAGCAAATCGCAATTAATTACATATTAATTATTTACGGGCTAAATTAAAGGAAAACAGCCTATCTCGATTTTACGATTCTCACATCGAAATAAAACATCAAAAAGCGTTTCGCCGTAACCGAGGCATAAAATTTAAATCCCGCCTTTTCAATGCCGCGGATCGAACTTGCATTATCTGAATTTACGATGATGAAAACCTCCGATTTCCCGTTTGACAATTCCTTTCGTGCCGCCAGATTGATGACATGAGGATAGATAGATCTTCCGCGATACTGCGGATTGGTGACACACTGTCCGATCGCCGGGCCGGTTTTACCCAGCAGCTTCAAAAGCCTGAGCTTTGGAAACACAAAGCTGTTGTGGACGAAGTTTCCTGAATCGTTGATAAAATAGCGACGCTTTCCATCCCGGACGTCGGATTCAACTGTGAAATCGATCGGCCCTACCGCTGCTACATCGTCTTTCGTCATACGATATACCTGAACATCGATTCTGGCGATCCTGAAATATTTGAGATACTTTTTGATCATCTTTTCCTCAGCAGTGAAAGCAATCTTGAAATCGATTTTTTATGGCGCTTTAAATGGCGGTCGAAAAACAAATATATACTGAAATATCCGGGCTTAAGAAGCCAATGGAATTTCGAGTTTTCAAATAAGATCTGCTCGGTGGCATAACCCGCTTTAAAATCGAGGATTCCGGGTGAGCCGCCAAGTGAGATGTTGTATCCGTCGAAACCGTTTTCAAACGACAGTTTTATCGCGTGCCATTGGAGAAAGTGGCCTGTGAGAAGGTCGGGCTTTTCTTTTATCGTACCTCCGAGAATATAGGTAAAATAATTGCCGCCGCGTACCAGCAGGATGCAGCCTTTCAGCACGTCTTCTTTGTATGCGCCGATAAATTTTGCGAACCCCTTCCCTATCAGATTTCTTAGCGTTGGCTCAAATGACGCATAATCTCGCAACGCATAACCGTTCTGCGAAGCAGTCAGCAGGCAAAGATCATAACCGGCTCTAACATCATCATCCGTTTCCAGCAGCCGCATCTCCAAACCTTTGCGCAGCGATGCACGAACGTTCCTGCGTGTATAGGTTTTTAAGTTTTCAAGGATCGCATCTTCAGATTGGTATTGGGAAATATCGACCCAATTAAGCCCATTCGACGAATAGACATATTTGAAAAGATGGCCATTCTCAGCGGGCAATCCCACGATCTGACCGTCATAAATATGAGGATTGACAGCCGTCGAAACCGGCAATGTGATATGAGCATAACAGGCGTCAAACTCTGATGCCCGGTCATGGACCTTATCGATAAGGGTTTTCAAAATTTCCCCGGAACCTTTGGTAGCGATCGGTCCGAACGGCACAATGTAAAACTTAAAAAAAAGCGCTTTGGCAACTACAGCGCCAAATCCACCAAGAATTTTGTCGTTTTCAACTGCGAGGCAGACTTCATACTCGAAGCCATAAGACGAAAACGATTTGAGCCAGTCGGACAGCAGCAAATGGCTTCCGCGATTGTCGTTCAGGATAAATTCATCCCAGCGTTCAAGCCAGACGGCATCGGTCGTGATGAGCATTTTCATGAGACCGGCCGATGAATGGTTTCGCCGCATTTCACATAGATGGTTCCATCAGCATCGACATCACACTCGATATCCTGAAAGTGTGAAAGAAAATCCGCAAGTTCGTTCACCGTAGGATTCCAGATTTTTCCCGCCTTGATCATGTCGCCAAGGTATTTGAAATTCTCTGAAACCGTATCATCAATTCGATTCGCATTTTTAAACATGCGCCCAAAATGATACTTCATCGGCGCAGAAAAGTAAGTGTGCGCGATAAAAAGACCATTTTCATCGATCAGGCTGTCGATATTACGCTTCGAAAGCGCGCTTTTGAAATCAGTCATTTCAATGGTCTGAAATAGAGAGAATTCACGCATCGCAATTTCGTGTGCAAATACCACCGGTGCCGCTTTTGCCATTCGAAACGGCATATTTTTTAATTCTTTCCAATTGAAGAGCAATTTCAAACCAAGACTCGAAATCCGAACAAAATCCTTTGTGAATTCAGGAAATTTGGCAATCCTCAGTTTTTTCAGATTTTTCATTCCTGAGGCCAAACCCATGTATGAGCGGATCACTTCTCTGGAACCGTCGTGATGGAAAACCGCATTTCGGAGCAACATAGCGATTCGGATTTTAAGTGGCAGATGTTTCACCGCCGACGAAAATTTCCCGAGCGTAAAATGATATGGGTTCACCTGATTGATGATGCCCGATGCGGCGGTTCCTGAATCAATGTAATTCCACAGAAGTGAAATATTCTTCGATCCTAATACCGACGCATATTCCTCATCGCGGATCTCGCTGCGATAAAGTGACAAATTGTATGGCTGGTAACCGTGATCGATATAGGTGGTTACGTCTGCGAATGGAGGTTCAAACCCGCGATAGTCAGAAAGGCTGTCAGCCAATGGTTTGATGGATTGTGAAAGCGAATGATATGCAAGCTCATGCCCGTCATCGCGCCATTTTTGCAACTCCCCGGAATCGTTCTGCCACGATGCATTATCCCGTCGTTTGGAATAGTGATGAAGGAAAAAACCTTTGGTGACGCGAACTCCGGTCAATTTAAACAAGTCGCGCTGCAATTTCAGGCTCTCTAATGTATCGAAATCACAATGATCGGTAAAGCATGCCACAGCAGAAAACGGTATTTTCGAACGGCTGAATTCAACAGCGTACTTAAAGGAAAACAACAGCGCAGGAACCGCTTTCATATGGCTGCGCGCGGCAATTATGTTCTTTGCGTTGGATATTCCTTCGTAAAATGTCAGCGGCGATGCCGCAACAGTGTTGAAATGCCAGTGAACCGTTTTGTGGTTTTTGATTTCCCAATAACCGGCGGAAATGTTGGCCTGAACCAAGCATCCATTCTTTAAACGGATAACCTTTGGTGCAAGCATACCTGCAAATCTGGCCACAGATAAATCAACCCACGAATAATCATGGTTTCGAAACGACGCGATCGGCTGGTCGAAAGTGATCTCAATGACAAATCCTGCTTCATCTGCAAGCGGAAACGTCAGCTTCCATTGATCGACCGATACGTTCAAAGCCTTGCGATTGTTCCCTGAAATGATGAAAGCGGATTCGACCATAGAATTAAAAAAAGCCTTTTTCAAGGCTTTTATTTTTATCGTTTTTCCATTGTCACAAATTCGCGAAGCGGTTTGCCCGTATAAATTTGTCGCGGACGTCCGATCGGTTCTTTGTTGATGCGCATTTCTTTCCATTGTGCGATCCATCCAGGAAGACGGCCGATCGCAAAAAGGACGGTGAACATTTCTGTTGGGATTCCGATAGCGCGGTAAATGATTCCTGAGTAAAAATCAACATTCGGATACAATTTTCGCGATACGAAATATTCGTCGACCAAAGCTGATTCCTCGAGTTTCTTGGCAATCTGCAGGATTGGATCGTCGACACCCAATGTTGAAAGCACTTCGTCGGCTGCTTTCTTGATGATCTTTGCACGCGGGTCGAAATTCTTGTAAACCCTGTGTCCGAAGCCCATCAGGCGGAATGGGTCGTTGCGGTCTTTTGCTTTTGCAAGATATTTGTCTGCATCGCCGCCATTCTTCTGGATTTCCTCCAGCATTTCAAGCACTGCCTGATTTGCGCCGCCGTGAAGCGGACCCCAAAGCGCGGATACGCCCGCCGAGATGGATGCGAACAATCCCGCGTGTGACGAGCCTACCATGCGGACTGTCGACGTCGAACAGTTCTGCTCATGA
>CBDUBP010000043.1:0-12780 GCA_965365415.1 uncultured bacterium
TCGGATATCGAAGGGACTTTTTCGCCAATATTCGGATTCTTGTAATAATACCCCGTAACGAAATTAAAAATGCCGTCATTTTTTACGAGCGCTTCGGCAATCGGACTCATTTTCGTCTCGGCAAGCTCGACGTCCGGAAGGATTCCGCCACCATCATAAACCGGCCGTCCTTTTCTTGTTTTAAATGCATTGTATTTCGATGCATCGGTACGGACAGCCTTGCCGTCTTTGTCCTTATGTGTATAATCGAGAGCCTGGATGCAACGGCCGGAAGGCGTGTAGTAGCGGGAAATTGTAATTTTAAGCTGTGTTCCGTAAGTCAGATCGATCGGACGCTGAACAAGCCCTTTTCCAAAACTGCGGCTGCCAACAACAACCGCGCGATCGAGATCCTGCAATGCACCTGCGACAATTTCCGAAGCGGAAGCGCTCCGTCCGTCAACCAAAACCACCAGCGGAATTTCGGTATCAACAGGCTCACGGGTCGTTTTGTACGTATTGTTGTGTTTTTCGATCTTCGACTTTGTAGTGACGATGACCTCATTC
The DNA here is from genome assembly GCA_965365415.1 of uncultured bacterium. Classification (GTDB taxonomy): domain Bacteria; phylum Bacteroidota; class Bacteroidia; order Flavobacteriales; family Flavobacteriaceae; genus Flavobacterium. Next base: position 547 of record CBDUBP010000043.1, read on the forward strand.
TTTGGAACAAACAGATTACATATGTTCACCGCTTCATGCAGCAGCCCGCCCGGATTTCCGCGAAGGTCGAGGATGATTCGTTCTGCACCGTCACGCTTCAACTGATCGAGCGCCTCTTTGGTTTCGAGCGTCGCCTTTTTGTTGAATTGGGAAAGTACGATGTAGCCTGTTTTGTCATCGACTTTTGAGAAGAACGGAACGGCTTTGAGGTCGACTTCTTCCAATGTGATCTGCGCCTGCTGGATTTTTCCCTGACGGCGATATTTGACGTCGATCTTTGCGTTCTTTGCGCCACGAAGCAGTTGGCCGGCATCTTCCTTAAAATCTTCCAGGTTCACATCGCCAATCTGGATGATTTCATCGCCTGCCTTGAGTCCGGCTTTGTCTGCCGGATAATTCTTATATGCTTCCTTGATGATCAGTACACCTTCTTTTCGTGTGATCATTGCTCCGATTCCGGTGTATTCGCCCGTATTGTTGATCTTGAACTTTACGACATCCTGCTCGTTAAAGTAAACCGTATACGGATCGAGGTCGGCCAGCATGTTCTTGATCGCTTTGTCCATGAGATCGGCAGGGCTGACTTCATCGACATAATTCATATTGACGGATTTATAAAGATTCGTAAAGATCTCGATCTGTTTCGCAATCTCGAAAAAATCGTCTTTTATCGTTGTGAATCCTGCGCCGATGAACAGTGCAGCGGCACCGGCTAACGGAATGACATATCGTTTCTTGAAATTTGTAATCATGGGGTAATCGTATTTTTTTTGAATTTTCTGCGAAGGATGAAAAACAGGACAGCCAAGATAAGAATAAACGGCCAGATGTAGAGTACGCCGAGGAAGAATGCCGAAATGCCGTTAAACCCCGATTTGATCGCCGTCCACATTTTTTGGCCGTATGAAACCGTGACGCCGCCTCCAAGCGCGGCAGGTTTATATATTTCAATATTGATTGTGCTTAAGGAAATTCGGTTTTGCATGTAGCGAAGCTGGCCTTCCTGCGATTCTATTTCCTCGCGGATCGAAGAAAGCTGCTTTTCGATTTCCAGTATTTCCGAAATTTTGCCTGCTTTTTTTAGAAGCTCGAGATATCTCGCCTCGAGCGTTTTCTTCGCCTTAAGACGCGCTTCCAAGTCGATATATTGTGCCGTGACGTCTTCGGCGGAAATTTCCTTTCGATCGAAATAGTCGACTCCTTTCGAAATGTCCGCAATAAAAGCATCGAAAGATGTTCCGGGAATTCTGACCGTGATGTTTCGATAAGCCGACTCTTCCGATTTTCCCTCAACATCGTTGTGGACAACAGCGCCGTATTTCCGCGTTGCATCGTATATCGTCTTATACGTCGCGTTGAGATCGTCGGTTTTGAACCTGAGATGTGCCTGACGGATGATTTTCTGTTCAGTCGGGTTTGGTTTGGATTTCTGCGGCAATGACATCATCATCCCTTGCGCTCCTTCAGACGCGTCCGCGGCCACTTCTGCTTCGGCAACGGCAAACTTTCCGTCTTCATGTTTACACGCTGCGATCATCGAAAATATCAGCGCGGCCAGGAGGATTTTAATTTTCATATCTGATTGATTGTTTGATACAACGAAGCGACGCAACGGAATATTACTTTTGAGTCACGAAATCAGCATTTTGCATTTCCGAAAGTTTATTAAAAAGATGTATTGTCTTTTTTTCGATTTCGGAATATTCGGGAATTTCTTTTGATTGATATAAAAGCATTAAAGAATATGGCTGTTCGGGAAGAATCTGTTTGTTTTTGCGGTAACACTCCCGAAGAATCCTCTTGATATAATTCCGGTCGACAGCTTTTTTAAAATACTTTTTCGATACGGATACACCGATTTGAGTCGTCGCCTGGTCTGTTGGCTGGTAAACGAGCCTCAAAGGATACCGCGCAATGGATTTGCCTTCCGAAAAAAGCCGGTCGATCGATTTTCGGCTTTTTAATTTCTCGTCTTTTGGATAGCCTTGGTTCATAGGTTATTAGGCAATATGCAAATTATATAAAATTCTTGCAGAATCTTGCAACACAAGGTCTTAACCGCTTGGCTAATTTTACAACATCAATAATACGATAACCGGCAACGGCCGTCAAAATAGAGCAGTATCCGCGGGTTGAAGAAACAACTGCTGTAATACAAAGCGGATAGAACTACAAACACACCAGTAACAGGGACCCAATCCCGAAAAGCACAGATAACCTCTGAAGTTATTTGTATAAAACCCCCTCGAAAGTTCTTTCGGGGGGTTTTTGATTTATGGCATTTTGTACGTGTTGTTTTCGGGCTTTACATCAGCCATCAGGCCGCTTGGGTCGATTGCGATGCTTTTTATGGCCGATTTTGGCCTGGCAATCTGAAGCTGATAGTTCGGATTTCCCCACGCCCAGTCTGTGGCGACGGTCCGTTTCATTTTCGAATCCGGATTCTCCTTGACGTAATGCATCATCCGAAGCGGAATGTAATAGCTTTCTTTTGTACCATCAGTGTATTCCACCACAATATCGAGTGGCATTGGCATCCGGCCGATCCGTTCAAATGTAATTGTTGATGCTTTACCGTTTTCAGAAACATCTCGGATCGCGTAATCGATCGTATTTGTTGTTTGTGTCCAATCTGTCAGATACCAGTCGAGGTGTGCTCCCGAAACTTTTTCCGCGACTCGCTTAAAATCATTTGGCGTCGGATGCTTGAACTTGAATTCCGAATAATACCTTCTGAGCGTTTCCATCAGTTTGTCTTTTCCGATCAGATAGCCTAACTGCGCAAGAAATACTTCACCTTTGCTGTATGATGTGATGCTGTAAACGCGATTCTCGTCAAAGCGGTCGGCATGCGTTGATTGTGGCTGTTCCTTTCCTGAATTTACCATCGAATAGTAGCCGCCATACGCGCCCGCATGTGGATTGAAAGCCTTCTCCTGCGAAATTTCGTTCATTCCCAGATCTTCAAGGAATGACGCAAATCCCTCATCCATCCAGCCGTGTTTTGATTCATTCGTTCCAAGCACATGCTGAAACCATGAATGCGCCATTTCGTGCGCGGTGACACCAACAAGACCGTCGAAAGTTCCTTCGCCCAAGATCAGCGTGCACATTGCGTATTCCATTCCGCCATCGCCGCCCTGGATCACAGAATATTGATCGTAAGGGTAATCGCCGATGGTTTTGCTGAAGAAATTCATCAAATGTGCCGTCAAAGGCTGGAGATTTTTCCAGTTTTCAAGGATTTTTGGATTGTTTTGATAAAGGAAATGCAGCGTCGGCCCGTTCGGCATCTTCACGACGTCGTGTAAATAATCCTTATCGGCAGCCCATGTAAAATCGTGCACTCTTGGAGCAACGAAATGCCATGTCAGCGTTTTGCCTTTGGCTTCCGGCACCTTTACGCCTTCGTCCTGATATCCGTGTCCAATCTGATTTGGATTCTGAAGATATCCCGTGCCACCAAGCACATACGCTTTATCGATCGTGATCTTGACGTCGAAATTCCCCCACACACCGTGGAATTCCCGAGCAATATACGGATCGGCATGCCAGCCTTCAAAATCATATTCGGCCATTTTTGGATACCATTGCGCCATCGACAACTCGACACCTTCGCGGTTATTCCTCCCTGAACGGCGGATCTGAACCGGAACCTGGCCCTCGAACTCCATTGTAAATGTTGCTTTGCCGCCCGGTAAAATCGGTTTTGCCAGAGTAACTTCAAGAACCGTTTCAATTTCTTTCGTAGCCGCCGTCACTCCATCGTGCTTGAAATTTTTTACATGAAGAAACCCGATCTCGTCGGGTTTCAAATTTTTGATACGGCTTTCCTTAACTTCCGTATTGTTCATTTTGGTTTTTGTCACCATTCGCCCATCCGGATCTTTGATGCTTCTCAGCCGCATATCCATCTCGCTTCCCGGCTGAAAAGCGTTGTTATAAAGATGGTAGTAGACCTTTTTTAAAGTATCAGGCGAATTATTGGTGTAAACAAGCTGTTGTGTACCATTGTAACGATAGGTTTTAACATCCATCGAAACCTCCATTTTGTAATCGGCATGCTGCTGCCAGTTTCCACCTTGCGAATATCCGTCGGCACATGCGGCGGCGAAGACAAAGAACAAAAATCTCTTCATGCGGGTATTATCCTTTTAGTTTTTGAGCGGGTTTACTTTTCGACATTTTATCAGCCATTACCAAAGCATTGTACGCATTGACTACGCGGCCTGATTTTGATGCTTTTGAGAATGAACGTTTTTCTTGGTTTTCACCCAATTCAACTTCAAGTCCAAGTGGTGTACCGGATTCCATAAGAATTTGTTTCACTTGTTTTGCCGTAAGATTTGGATAGTACGATCGGATCAACGCTGCGACACCCGCCGCATTTGGCGACGCCATCGATGTTCCCTGTTCGAATTTGTATTTGTTGTTCGGCACAGTTGCATAGATCTTTTTGCCCGGAGCGAAAACGTCTACATTTTTAGTCCCGTAATTAGAAAATCCTGCAACGAGCTTATTGTCGAGCGTATTTCCAAGTGCGCCAACCGTTAGTACGTTATCGGCAATTTCGGTTTTTCCATCTTCTGAGTCGTTCGGATAATTTGTGTTCTCCGGAAGATCGATATCGAGTCCATCGTTTCCGGCAGCATGAACGATAAGTACGTCTTTGGATGCTGCATAACGGATCGCGTCATAAACCCATTGCCTCTGCGGTGAAAAGCTTTTTCCGAAACTGCCGTTGATAACTTTGGCGCCATTGTCGACCGCGTAACGGATCGCAAGAGCAATATCCTTGTCGTATTCATCGCCATTTGGAACCGCACGAAGCGCCATGATCGAGACATTATCGGCCACGCCATCACCGCCAAGTGCGTTGTTGCGAGACTGCGCGATGATTCCGGCAACGTGAGTTCCGTGGCTTGCATCTTCTTTATCCGGACCCATGACATTGTTGTTCCCGTAATTCCTGCTGTTGATGTCTTCAGGATTATCGCCGACAACTTTACGCCCGTCATAAGTAAGGCTAAGATTGTAATTGATCATATCGTCGATATGCTCTTTATAGGCGTTCAGCTCTGCATTGAAATCAGGGCCGGTTTGCTGGATGACGCTAAGCATTACCATTTTTGATTGCATCAGCTGTGGATCGGTGGTCTGGATCGCTTTGATATCATCTTCAGTATAATTGTCTTTTTTCAGATGTGCAGCAATCGCGTTTTTTGCATTGAAGATGAAATCAACCTGCTGTTTGCCCATCATAGCCTCATTCATTTTGGCTTCGTGCGCAGCTTTTGCTTTCTTGTATGTTTCAGAACCGTCGTCCCCTTTTTTCAGGATACGTGTCATTTCAAGATTCTCGTCGGTTGAATCGCCTAAGAAATTCCATCCATAGATATCATCCACAAATCCGTTATTATCATCATCGATATTGTTGCCCGCGATTTCCTTTGGGTTTTTCCAAACCACTGATTTCAGGTCTTCGTGCTCAATGTCGACACCCGAATCGATAACGCCTACAATAACATTCTTTGATTTTTTACCTTTCAGAAGTTCGCTGTAAGCGCGGTCGACGCTCATTCCGGGAATTGTGTCTTTGGAAACATCGAGGTGGCTCCAGCGCTTTAGGTCGTTTTCTGAAATTTCACCTTTTTTCGCGGTGATCTTCGTAATTTCTATCGGTTTTGCAGTAGAAGTTTTCTGCGCAAATCCGGTGTTGAATGCCAAAACTGCAATTGCGGCAAGGCAGACATTCTTAAATGATTTCATGTGTGCGGATTTAAAATTGGAATTGATGGGTCGAAAGTAAATCAATTTGTTACAACTGATTTTCTGATTAACATCAGCTTAAGATTTCGTCGCATGTGAATACTTCTTTGATTCTCACGCCTTTCTCGGTATGTTCGACGGTGATGATCTCGTTATGTGCATCATGTTCGAGAAACAGATAATAATTGTTGTCGGCCGCGTCGGTCAGGAATTTTGCCTTTTCAGGAAGCGTTAATAACGGCCTGGTATCATATCCCATCACATATGGCAGTGGAAGATGCCCGGCAGTCGGAAGAAGGTCGGCCATAAAACAGATCGTCTTGTCTTGGTACTTGATCTTTGGAATCATCATCTTATCGGTATGGCCATCCGCGAGAAAGACATCAAAACCAAGCTCCGGTATCGACTGTGTGTCTGATGAGGGTCTTGAAATGAATTTCAATTGTCCGCTTTCCTGCATCGGAAGGATATTTTCTGAAAGAAACGACGCTTTTTCCCGCGCATTGGGTTTTGTCGCCCATTCCCAGTGATCCTCGTTAGTCCAGAAATTTGCATTCGCAAAAGCCGGCTCATATCCCGTGCGGTCCTTATTCCACCTGACGCTTCCGCCGCAATGATCGAAATGCAGATGCGTCATAAATACATCGGTGATCTGGTCGCGGTGAAATCCGTATTTCGACAACGATTTATCGATCGAGTGATCTCCCCAAAGCGAATAATATCCAAAGAATTTATCAGATTGCTTGTCGCCCATTCCGGTATCGATCAGGATCAAGCGGTTTCCATCTTCTATCAAAAGGCATCTCGCGGCGATATCGATCAGGTTGTTATTGTCGGCCGGGTTGGTTTTAGACCAAATCGCCTTTGGAACGACACCAAACATTGCGCCCCCGTCGAGTTTAAAATTTCCGGCTTCTATTGGATAAAGTTTCATTTTTAACGATTGATTCGCAAAGAAAAGAATTTCACGGTTAAATAGCCCGCGGCTATCGTCATATCAGTTATAAAAATGTTTATTCAGGGCACTAAAAACAATATAAGTAATATCTTTGCGGTTATTTAGACAAAATTAATATAAGCGATGATAAAAGTATCTGAAACCGCGAAAAAGAAGATCGTCGACCTGATGACCGACGACGGGTTCGACGCGAAGCAGGATTTTGTGCGCGTCGGCGTGAAAAGTGGCGGCTGCTCTGGGTTGTCGTATGAATTAAAGTTCGATAAAGCAATCGGGGACAACGATAAAGTATTTGAAGATAACGATATAAAAATTGCCGTCGAAAAGAAAAGTTTCCTGTATCTCGCAGGAACCATTCTTGAATTCTCAGGCGGATTGAACGGAAAAGGTTTTGTTTTCAATAACCCCAATGCAAGCAGGACATGCGGATGTGGGGAATCTTTCAGTCTGTAGTCTTAAAATTCGGAGCCAAAGATGGCCTGACTTTTAAACTTACGACTTTACAAACTATATGACTTAAGATTATGTCAAAATACACCGAAGACGATCTCAAGATCGAACTCGAAAACAAAGAGTACGAATACGGTTTTTATACCGACATTGAATCCGAAACGTTTCCAATCGGATTGAGTGAGGATATCGTTCGTGCGATCTCACAAAAAAAGGATGAGCCTCAATGGATGACCGATTGGCGTATTGAAGCTTATCGTGCCTGGAAAGAAATGACTGAGCCGACATGGGCAAACGTCGATTATGAAAAACCCGATTTCCAGGCGATCTCATATTATTCAGCACCAAAAAAGAAAGAACTTTCAAGTCTTGATGAGGTCGATCCTGAACTGCTCGAAACGTTTAAAAAGCTTGGCATCTCGATCGATGAGCAGAAAAAGCTTTCAGGAGTTGCGATGGACATTGTCGTAGATTCAGTATCGGTAGCAACGACATTCAAGAAAACATTAGGCGAAAGGGGAATCATTTTTTGCCCGATTTCTGAGGCGATCAAGGAGCATCCGGAGCTTGTACGTAAATACATTGGCTCCGTCGTTCCGCAACGTGATAACTTTTATGCCGCACTAAATTCAGCTGTCTTCTCAGACGGATCTTTCTGTTACATTCCGAAAGGCGTTCGCTGCCCGATGGAGCTGTCGACATATTTCCGCATCAACCAGGCGGGAACCGGCCAGTTCGAACGAACACTTGTCATCGCCGATGAAGGAAGTTACGTCTCATATCTCGAAGGTTGTACGGCACCAAGCCGCGACGAGAACCAGCTTCATGCCGCAGTCGTCGAACTGATTGCTCTAGATGATGCCGAAATAAAATATTCGACCGTCCAGAACTGGTATCCCGGAAATAAAGAAGGGAAAGGCGGAGTTTATAATTTCGTTACGAAGCGCGGACTTTGCGAAAAGAACGCGAAAATTTCGTGGACGCAGGTTGAAACAGGTTCAGCTATTACCTGGAAATATCCATCGTGCATTTTGAAAGGCGATAATTCGGTCGGTGAGTTTTATTCGATTGCCGTCACAAACAATTTCCAGCAGGCAGATACCGGGACAAAAATGATCCATCTCGGCAAAAACACAAAATCGACCATCATATCGAAAGGAATTTCCGCCGGACGTTCACAAAACAGTTACCGCGGGCTTGTGCAGATTTCACCTCGGGCGAACAATGCGCGAAATTTTTCACAATGTGACTCACTTCTGATGGGCAACAATTGCGGAGCGCATACTTTTCCATATATCGAATCAAAGAATCCCAGCGCCAAGATCGAGCACGAAGCGACGACAAGCAAGATTGGCGAAGATCAGGTTTTTTACTGCAATCAGCGAGGCATTCCGACAGAAAAAGCGATTGCATTGATCGTTAACGGATTCAGCAAGGAAGTGTTGAATAAGCTGCCAATGGAATTTGCGGTCGAAGCGCAAAAACTCCTCGAGATTTCGCTCGAAGGCTCCGTAGGATAATGAATTTAAGACCATACAGGTAAAATATATATCATGTTACAAATCAAAAATCTTTATGCCGGAATAGAAGGCAAAGACATATTAAAAGGAATCGACCTTGAAGTTAAAGCAGGTGAAGTTCATGCAATCATGGGCCCGAACGGTTCAGGAAAAAGTACCCTTTCTGCAGTGATCGCGGGTAATGAGAACTATGAAGTCTCTGAAGGCAAAGTGATTTTGGAAGGTGAAGACCTTGCCGACCTTGCTCCCGAAGAACGCGCGCACAAAGGTGTTTTTCTTTCTTTTCAATATCCTGTTGAAATTCCGGGAGTTTCGGTGACCAATTTTATGAAGACGGCGATCAACGAATCACGAAAGGCGAAAGGCCTCGAAGAAATGCCGGCGAATGAGATGCTGAAATTGATCCGCGAAAAATCTGAATTGCTGGAAATCGACCGCAAATTCATGTCGAGATCCCTTAATGAAGGATTTTCCGGCGGCGAGAAAAAACGAAACGAGATTTTCCAGATGGCCATGCTTCAGCCAAAACTTGCCATTTTGGATGAAACCGATTCGGGTCTCGATATCGATGCTTTGCGAATTGTGGCAAACGGCGTCAACAAACTCCGCAGCGAAAACAACGCAATCATCGTGATCACGCACTATCAAAGGCTTTTGGATTATATCGTGCCCGATTTTGTGCATGTGCTTTACGATGGCAAGATTGTGAAGTCCGGAGGCAAAGAACTGGCTTATGAGCTCGAAGAAAAAGGTTATGATTGGATAAAAAGTGCGCACAGCGCTGTTTTGTAATATGGATTTAAAAGAAAAACTTTTGGCTTCGTTCATGGCCTTTGAAGAGAAGGTTGATGTACACGCTGATTTACACGATATCAGGACTTCCGCAATTCGGAATTTTGAACTGAAAGGCTTTCCTACAAAACGGGAAGAAGCCTGGAAATATACTTCGCTGAATCCGGTATTGAAAACGGATTTTTCGGTTTTTCCAAAAAACGAGAATAACGTCGAATTCGCCGATGTCAAGAAGTATTTCCTGCATGAAATCGACACCTACAAGGTTGTTTTTGTAGATGGTGTCTTTAGTTCATTTTTGTCGTCGACTACTCACGATAAAATTGATGTTTGTTTGATGTCTTCGGCGCTTAACAAACCGAAGTATAAAGAGGTTGTTGACGAGTATTTCAACCAGATCGCGAGCAAAGATGAAAGCCTGACCACGCTTAATACCGCATTTGCGAACGAAGGCGCTTACATCAAGATCCCGAAAAACAAGATTGCCGATAAACCGATTGAGATTCTATATTTTTCGACAGGAAACGAATCTGCGCTGATGGTTCAGCCGCGAAACCTCGTCATCATTGGTGAAAATTCTCAGGTGCAGATCATTGAACGCCATCAAAGCCTGAACTCAAATCCGGTGCTGACGAATTCTGTTACCGAGATCTTTGCAGGTAAAAGCTCAAACGTCGATTATTATAAGATCCAGAACGACAATCTTGAAGCGTCACTTATAGATAACACCTATATCGCGCAGGACGCGTCAAGCAATGTATCGGTACATACATTTTCATTTGGCGGGAACCTGACGCGTAACAACCTGAACTTCTATCATCAGGGCGAGCATGTCGAAAGCACATTGAAAGGGATTACGATCATTGAAGGCAAACAGCACGTCGATCATTATACGCTTGTACAACATGCGATGCCGAATTGCGAAAGCCACCAGAATTATAAAGGAATTTATAATGATCGATCGACCGGTGTTTTCAACGGAAAGATATTCGTTGAAAGAGAAGCCCAAAAAACCGATGCATTCCAGCAGAACAACAACATCATCCTGAGCGACAAGGCGACGGTGAATGCCAAACCACAGCTTGAGATTTTTGCCGACGATGTCAAGTGCTCGCACGGATGTACAATCGGTCAGCTGGACGATCGCGCAATGTTCTACATGCAATCGCGCGGAATTCCGCAAAAAGAGGCAAAAGCATTGTTGATGTACGCGTTTTCAAATGAAGTCATTGGCAGCATCCGAATTCCCGAATTGAAAAACCGCATCACCAAGATCATCGCAACGAAACTCGGTGTGAACATGGGATTTGATTTGTAACAAATCATCTACTTCCGTAAAAAAAGCAATTTTTGGGACGTTTTTCAAGTAGATTTTCGACCGACGAAAAATCTTAATCAGCTATATTTGAGGAAAATATGACTGATGAAATACATTTTACTTCTTTTTGCAGCGATCATGTTTGTAAGCTGCAACTCATCGCGATCAGAAAAGAACGAAGTTTCTTCCACTGAAGAAGCCGCCGCAGATCTTCCTGTTGAAATCATTCCGCATCAATTGATCGACGACAAAAAGCAGGTGATGGCGCAAATGATGCTGCCGTCAAACTGGAAAATGCATAACGAACCTGGAAAGGCTGCTTTTACAGGACCAAACGACATATTTGTCTTCCATCTTCCAACACGCAACTTTTCGTATAGCGACGATCCGATGATGCAACAGGTTTATGCGCAAAAAGGCCTGCCGATGCGTAGGTTTACTTCGGCGCGTGAAGTCGTCATGCAGGATTTGGTGCCCATTGCCGAGAAAGAAGGCTCGCGTCTGATCAGAATCGTCGATGCTCCGGAAATTGCGAAAGCCGATAGTCGTGTCCAGGACATGATGTACACCATCGGCAATCACAACAACAGATACGAAGCCGTTATTAGTGAATGGGAAGACAAAACGGGCAAACCATACGCGATCATAGTTCATGCTAACGGATCGAAAGTGATGAATACCGAAATGTGGATGTATTCCGGGCAGATTCTGGATGCGCCAAAAGATCATTTTTCATCCGCGGTCAAAACCTTGGCGAACGGACTTGCGAGCCTCGAATACAACCCAAGATATTTCGATCAATACAACGCCAATGAGATGAACCGCGAAAGCACGAGCTGGGCGGCTCACAATCAGCGAATGGCGTCAAATCAGCGAAATTTTGACGCGCAGCAGGCGGCTTTCAAACAGAAATCTGAGGCTGTTAACAATTCGATCATGGCATCATATAACGAACGCAATGCGTCTTCCGATCGGATTCATAATCGCTTTGTCAATTATATCAAAGATGAGAATACGGTGATCAATCGCAGTAACGGGCAGCGATACCAAGTCCAGTCGGGTTCCGATCAATACTGGATGAACAACGACGGACAATATATCGGCACGAATGATCCGAATTACGACCCAAACCGGAATCAGGGAACGCAGAATCAAACGTGGACAGAAGCCGAGGTTACCGATTGACGGAAAGTTATCGCCTATATTTCTATATTTGACGGATAATATAGCGCAATGTCAAAAAATAAGGACTGGCTTTCCGAAAGGCTTTTTGAGAGAAAGCTGATTTCCGATGAACAGTTCATTTCGATCAAAGCCTGGCGTTCGCTGGGAATATTCTCGCTTCATAACGAAATCCTGTTCCTGCTTTACCTCGCGGTGCTGTTGTTTACGACCGGTTTCGGGATCGCAATTTACGACAATATCGA
>CBDUBP010000044.1:0-12764 GCA_965365415.1 uncultured bacterium
GATTTCCTGCAGAAGAATTCTGCAACGACAGAATTCGCAGCTCAGGTATCACCTTCAGCGTTGAAGTCGCTGTCGAATGACCTGCTGAAGCGCGTGTCATTTTTTGAAAAAGTGCTGCGAAAAATGAATCCGCATCGCGCCATGTTCCTTTGTTATTATTCGAATCTCGACGAGATGGCAATGATTGCGGCATCCAACCGGCTTGGCATCAAGACGATTGAAATGCAGCATGGGCCACAAACGGAAATTCATCTTTGTTACGGCAATTGGTCGGCGGTTCCCAAAACCGGTTATGATGTGATGCCGCGTGAATTCTGGTGCTGGGATCCGCAAAGTAAACTCACGATTGATCGATGGGCATCCTCAACCGCACATTCGGCATTCGTTGGCGGAAATCCTTGGATTGATTACTGGAAATCAAAAAGCAACGTCTATCATTCGACCGGATTCATTCTTTACAGCTTGCAGCCGAGCCCGGTCACAATTAATGAACTGTTTCCCGACGAGCTCCTTAGTTTGATGGCGACAACGACGGAAAAATGGTTTTTGCGGCTTCATCCACGGCAGTTTAATGAAAAGGAAAAGATCAAATCATTATTGGATCGGAAAGGCGTTTTGAACAGGATTGATATTGATGCCGCGACCGAAGATCCGCTGCCGCAGCTTCTTGCCAACGCAAAACTTCATGTGACGCATTTTTCCGGGACCGCCATCGAGGCAGCTCTTTTCGATGTGTTCACAGTGCTTTTGAACGAAAAATCACTTATGTCATTTCCCGATCTGCTCGCTGAGAATAAAGCCGCGTTTCTCGATGCGTCGGATCCGAACTTCGAGTATAGGTTCAGGCAAATCCTCGACGCGCAAATTACTTAAAATGGTATATTTGCCTGAGAAGGTAAAGTATGAGCATTAAATCCCGCGTCATTGCCAAAATTCGGCAGTTAATTTTTGATGGTAGCCAGGTCGGGGCAGACGTATCGATTGACGAATCGGCCGAAGTACGTGCCTCATTCATTGGCGGCACCGCCGAAATTGGCAAACATGCCCGGATCATCGAATCAAAAATCCGCGGAAAAGTTTCGGTCGGACGCGAAAGCTTCATCCAGAACGCGACCATAAACGGAAACGACATTACCATAGCTGAAAACTGCAAGTTGTACCATTGCAATGTGGTGGGAACTGTCCGTCTCGGCAGGTATACATCACTTTGGGGACCAAACCTGGACCTGGTTTCAAGGCCCGGATTGCCGCTCGAGATCGGAAGTTTTTGTTCGGTTGCGCGCAATGTTTCGATGCAGACCTTTAATCACAATCATAAGAAAGCGACGACGTACTTTATCGGTTCGAATTATTTCAATGAAAAATGGGATGACGAACAAACCGGAAAAGGCGGGATCCGCATCGGGAATGATGTCTGGATCGGCACGCACTGCGTTATTCTTGGCGGCGTGACAATCGGAAACGGGGCGGTCATTGCCGCGAATTCCGTCGTTACAAAAGATGTTCCTCCATACGCGATTGCGGCGGGTTCACCGGCTAAGGTGATTTCATACCGTTTCGACGAAGTAATGATCGCGGATCTGCAAAAACTTGAATGGTGGAATTGGTCGGATGAACAAATGCAGGCGAATAAATCATTTTTTGAAGGTGAACTTACGCCTGAAATCGTTTCAAAATATTTGAAAGCACAATGAAGTTAAGCATCATCGTTCCGGCATACAAGGTCGAAGATTATATTGCGGCTTGCCTTAAAAGCCTGCTGGATCAGGGAATGAATTCCGACGAATTCGAAATTATTGTCATCAACGACGGATCACCCGACAACTCAAGAGCGATTGCGGAAGAATTTGCCGCAAAACATTCAAATATCATTGTCCTTGATCAGGAAAATCAAGGCGTTTCAGTTGCGAGAAATGCGGGATTGGACGTTGCCAATGGCGAGTACATTGCTTTTGTGGATCCTGACGATACGCTTTATCCCGATTCGCTAAAGCCCGTCCTGGCCAGAGCCGATGAGGAAAATCTCGAAATTCTATACCTGAGCCTCGACGCATATGATGAGGCCGGCAATTTCCTGCAGACCGCCGAAGCGAACGGACGCGACCACGAAGTGCTTGACGGGTTCCATCATTCCAGGCGCACTTATCTTTCAACATTATACCGGCGCGATGTGATCGGCTCGACGCGATTTACGGCAGGGATCACCCGCGGACAGGATACGGTTTTCAATATGATGGTGCAGGCAAAGGCCAAACGGTGCAGCTACTGTTCCCTTCCGTACTATAAATATCTGCAGCGCAACACCTCTTCGCGGCAGTTTGTCGGAACGGAGCGGAATTTCAGGAGTTGCCTCCTTGCAATCGAAACCATTCACAGTTTTCAAATGCAGCATTTTCCCGAACCGACCGAAGCGGAACGACGTTATTTTGATGCCGCAATACTCATTTTCATTCGCCGAACGCTCGAATGGATCATCCTGCCACAATCAAACAAAAAAAGTTTTGATTTACTGAAACAGAAACTGGCCGAATTGGGATTGCAACGGCTTATCGTTAAAACGGCAGAGTATTTTAAGATGTTCGACAAACCATTCGTTGTTTTCAGGTCGTATCTGCGCGTGATGGGAATGTATTCAAGAATTAGAAAACTGTTCGCATGACCAAGATTTCCGTTATCATCCCGGTGTATAATGCGGAAAAGTATGTTGGACGGTGCGTGGATTCTCTAATTGGCCAGTCACATTCCGATTGCGAGTTCATTTTTGTCAATGACGGATCAACCGATTCAAGTATAAAGATCCTCGAAAATTATAAGAATTCCGACAGCCGCATCTTCATCATCAATAAAGCAAACGAAGGTGTGAGTATTGCCAGAAATACGGGAATTGAGGCCGCGCAGGGAGATTTCATTGCTTTTGCCGATGCCGACGATTTTCTGGAATCTGATATGCTTGAAAAGTTGCTGGCTGCCGCCTATCATTATCGGGCGGAAATCGTTGTGAGCAATTTCTTTAAAACGATCGATGGTGCTTTAACGACCGACACATTGCCGTTTGCAGACGGAGCAATTATCGAAGGCCCTGAAATCGGTAAAACCCTTATGCCATATTTCCTTCGTGAAGAGATATTGAACCAATGCTGGAACAAACTTTTTAAGAGGTCGGTGCTTACAAAAGACGTTCGCTTTCCCGCAGGCGTCGCTTTGGGTGAAGATGGCCTTTTTAATATTTCGGCATTCCTCAATTCAGAACGCATCGTCTTCATCGACTATGCGGGTTATCATTATGAAGAAGTGTCAGGAAGTGCAACCCGGGATTTGTCAAAACACGATTATTTCAGGGCGGCCATGCGGCAGTTTGAATTTGATCATGCGTCAATTCCAGGCATCGGATTGCCTTCTTCGGAAATCGCTAAATACAAATCGATAAAGCTTGTAAACCACGTCATTTCGTATGTCGGAATCTATATGAAAGGCGGTTTCGGCAGCGGATTTTGGAAACGCATTTCCTACGTGAAATCGATGGTAACAGACAAGATCGTCAGGAATTCCGCCGCCCTGTATTATCCTGAAATCGCAAAAGGCAAGACGAGGTATCAGATTTTCATCTTAAATTGCATAAAAAACAAACGCACATTTTTGCTTATTGCGGCTGCGCTTTACAGCAATTTCAGAAACACCAAACCATGAGGATTTTAATGTTCTTCCACAACGGAAGCAAAAACCGCGGCTGCGAGGCAATTGTCCGCTCCGGGCTTGCAATGATAAAGAGTAAATATCCCGATGCGGTCGTTGATGTTGCATCGAAGAATCCTGAAACCGACCGGATCATTCCGTTAATCGATAATATCCACTTCAATAAGACGGGAGAAATCAAAAAGTTTTCGCTTCCATGGCTCATCAGCGCTGTCAGGCTCAAATTATTCAAAGATGACTCCTATGCGCTTCGGGTGATCAACGACAGCATCATCCGGCTGATTCCCGATTATGACATTTTTCTGTCGATCGGCGGCGATAATTACTGTTACGGCGAACAGCCCGGGATTTATGAAATCGACCGCAGCATTAAAAAGGCTGGCAAGAAACTCGTGCTTTGGGGCGCGTCGATCGGGGAAGAGGATTTATCCGAGGCAAAAATCAGGGACTTAAAAACGTTCGACCTGATACTTGCGCGTGAAACACTGACTTACAACACATTAAAAAACCACGGTTTAAACAATGTCGAGCTTTGTGCTGACGGTGCATTCACGATGGATCGCGACGATCTTCCGCTTCCTGAAGGCTGGATCGAAGGCAACACGATCGGATTTAATTTCAGTCCGCTTGTGATGAAGAAAAACCCGAAATCCCACGCTGCGGCAAAAGCTCTCGTTCAACACATCCTCGATTCGACCGACATGGCCATAGCATTTACGCCGCATGTTATTGAACCCGGTAATGACGATTATGAATGTTTGCTGGAATTCTACAATGAATTTAAAGACTCTGGCCGCGTTATCCTTCTGCCGAACAACCTGAACGCCATTCAATATAAAGGATATATTGCCCGGATGCGGTTTTTTATCGGCGCCCGAACGCACGCGACGATTGCCGCTTATTCGAATATGGTCCCGACCATGGTTTTGGGCTATAGCGTCAAATCGAAAGGCATTGCCAAAGATATTTTTGGCGAACAGAAACTGGTGCTGAGCCTCGAAGAGATATCCGATCCGCAAAAGCTGATCGCAAAATTCGAAGAAATGCTTTCACAGGAAAACGAACTTCGAAGCGAATTGCAAAGTGCGATACCCGGTGTAAAGAAAATGAGTATTAAGGCAGTCGAGCATTTGGCCAAAGTAATTGATATTCAATGAAAATGGATCTGCTGTTCGTGATGCCGTCGATGGATGCCGGTGGAGGCGAGAAGAGCCTTGTAAACCTGCTTCAGGCCATCGATTACAGCCGGTTTAATGTCGACCTGCTGCTGCTCCACAAACAGGGTTTTTTCCTACAGATGATTCCAGCTGGAGTTTCTGTTATCGAGCCCGGGGGCGATTTTCAAATATTTAAGCGTGGATTGATGTCTTCGGTACTGTCTTTTCTCAAAAAATTCAAGTTTGGAAAAGCATGGTCGCGATATGCTTTTTTTCAGATTAATCGAAAGCCGTCAAACAAATCGGCGGCGGAGCAGGAATCCTGGAGACATGTGTCGCAAACGATCCCTCACCTGGAGAAATCATATGATGTGGCGATCGGATTTTTAGAGAAGTCATCGATTTACTACATCATCGAAAAGGTGTCGGCCGTCAAAAAGATCGGATGGATCCATACCAATTACACCAATTCGGGGATGAAGCGGGAATTCGATTTGCCCTATTTTGCAAAACTCGACCATTTGGTTGCCGTTTCAGCCGAATGCGGGGCCGGACTAACTTCAATATTCCCTGAATTTAAAAGTAAGGTTTCGGTCATTCACAATATCATTTCTGGAAAAACGATCCGGCAACTCGCCGAAGAGCCGCCGGCCGAAGAAATTATGTCCAGTAATCTGATTGTTTCCGTAGGCCGTCTCAGCCGCGAAAAAGGGTTCGACCTCGCCATTGATGCAGCTTCAGAGCTTAAAAAGCGTGAGATTCATTTTCGGTGGATCGTCATCGGTGACGGTCCGGAGCGTGAATCGCTCAAGGCGAAAATTGAGCAATTGAATCTTGGTAACTGCTTTTCCCTTATCGGGCTGCGAGCGAACCCGTTCGCTTATGTATCGCGTGCGACGGTTTATGTTCAGCCGTCGCGCTATGAGGGAAAATCGATAGCCATCGATGAAGCTAAAATCCTTCGAAAAGCCATTGTGGCAACAGATTATCCTACCGTTTCAGATCAGATCAACGACGGTGTGAACGGCATCGTTGCCGAAATATCGGGAAGCGGAATTGCTGCTGCAGTTGAAAGGTTGTTAAGTGATGATATCCTGCGCGGTAAAATTGTAAAGAATCTCGAAGATGAAAACTGCGCTACGGAATCTGAAATCGAACGATTATACAATCTGATCCAGTGAAAAAAGTACTTTTCATAATGAATAATCTTAATGTCGGCGGTGCTGAAAAAGCCCTTGTGGCGCTGCTCGCGGAATTTGATTATTCAAAGTACGATGTTGATTTGTTCCTTTTCAGCCATGAGGGTTTGTTTTTAAAACAGCTTCCCAAAAATGTGCGGTTGCTGCCCGGGCCTGATAACTACAGGTATTTCGATATGCCTGTCAGATCCGCCGTGGTCGAAAATATACGAAAGGGAAATCTGTCGCTGGCATTCAGCAGAATTATCGCGGGATATATCTTTAAAACCGAAAATAACAAGGCACGCCGTGAGCAGCGCGTTTGGAAATATTTGACGAAATTCATTCCGAACCTGCCGGGCGAATATGATGTCGCGATTGGTTATCTTGAAAAAATGCCGATTTATTTTTGCATTGAGAAAGTCCGCGCGAAGATCAAAATAGGATTCATCCATAATGATTATGCGCAGCTCGGCATGGACGCAGCGATCGATAAACCGTATTTAAACAGACTGGATCACATTTTTACCGTTTCTGAATCGTGCGAGAAAATATTGCATGTGCTTTTTCCGGAGCATAAAAATAAGATCAGCGTGATGTATAACATCGTTTCCCGCACAACGATAGAAAAACTTGCTGGCGCTCGCGTCGACACCGGTGGCGCGGGTATTACGTTGGTTTCGGTTGGAAGGCTGAATCGCCAGAAGGGTTTCGACATGGCTATTGACGCCTGCCGAATATTGGTCGATCGCGGTTTCGACATCAAATGGCAGGTTTTGGGCGAAGGATCTGAACGGGCGCAGCTGGAAGAGCAGATCAAAGCCAAACACCTTCAAAATCACTTTTTTCTGATGGGACTTGTCGAGAATCCGTATCCATTTGTCTCAAATTGCGGTATTTATGTCCAGCCTTCAAGATTCGAAGGGAAATCGATCGCCATCGATGAGGCCAAAATCCTGTCGAAGCCCATCGTCGTCACCAATTTCGCAACGGTACATGATCAGATAACTCATCTTGTAAATGGCTATATTGCGGAACAAGACCCGGAATCGATTGCATCGGCAATTGAATTTCTGGTTCGGAATCCGGATCAGCGTGAAGTTTTGGAACACAATCTAAGACAGGATCAAAATAACGCGGTTGATTTGGATGAATTTTACAAAGTAATCAATAAATGAAAAAAAGCAGCAGCCCTATTTGTAGAATTTCAATTGCCAGCCTTTCGCATTTGCATAAGTCTCAGGCAGTTATCAGTATAAAATGCATCACCAATAAATTAATTTCATGGAACTGATCATAAAAAATTTTATTTGCGTGGCAAGTCGTGGACTGCATCATTCAATAGTCGGCAGATTTTTGCCGGACCGCTTAGTTGCCAACCCATTATCGACTGCTAACATTTTAGGCTGATGTTATTTAATTCCCTGAACTTTGCGATCTTTCTTCCTATAGTTTATCTGCTGTATTGGTTTGTATTCAGGAAACTCAAACATCAGAACATCCTGCTTCTCGTGGCGAGTTATTTCTTTTATGCCTGCTGGGATTACAGGTTTTTGTTTTTGCTGATGTTCTCGACGGTGCTCGACTACTTCACTGGAATCAAAATGCACGAAGCCAAATCGGCTGCTGGAAAGAAGTTCTGGTTTTGGCTGAGTATCGGCGTGAATTTAGGTTTTTTGGGCTTTTTCAAATATTATAATTTCTTTGCTGAATCATTTGCCGAAGGGCTGGCAGGGCTCGGAATGCATGTCGACATCTGGATGCTCAACGTCATCCTTCCTGTAGGCATTTCTTTCTATACTTTCCACGGGCTGTCGTACGTAATCGACATCTATTATGAGCGGATCAAACCCGAGCGGAATTTTGTGGATTATTCTGTATTCGTAAGCTTCTTCCCGTTGCTGGTTGCCGGGCCGATCGAACGCGCGACGCATCTGTTGCCGCAGATACAACGGCCGCGCCGCTTTAATTACGCGAACACTGTCGATGGTCTAAGGCAGATCTTGTGGGGATTGTTCAAAAAAATTGTGATCGCCGACAATTGCGCCGAATATGCCAATCTGATCTTTAATAATTCCGATGCGCATTCAGGAAGCACACTGGTCATGGGTGCTCTTTTCTTTACTTTTCAGATATATTGCGACTTTTCGGGATATTCCGATATCGCCCTTGGAACGGCACGGCTATTCGGAATAGATCTTTTACGGAATTTTGCCTTCCCGTATTTCTCGCGTGACATCGCGGAGTTTTGGCGGAGGTGGCATATTTCCCTCTCAACGTGGTTTCGCGATTATCTCTACGTGCCGCTTGGCGGAAGCCGTGGTGGAACCTGGATGAAAGTCAGGAACACATTCATCATTTTCCTCGTCAGCGGATTTTGGCATGGCGCAAATTGGACATTCATTGCATGGGGACTCATCAATGCAATCTATTTTCTTCCGTTGCTGCTGTCGAATCGAAACCGGAATAATCTCGGGATCGTGGCAGAAGGGCGTACATTGCCCACACCACGTGAATTTCTTGCGATTGCCGTCACTTTTGCACTGACGGTTTTTGCATGGATCTTTTTCCGGGCGGAGAGCCTGACACATGCTTTCTCCTATATTGGCGGCATTTTCGAGCCTGGGCTGTTTTCGATGCCGGCGTATCTCCCACTGTCAATCTTAAGTTTACTGGCATTTTTCATCGTAATCGAATGGCTTGGACGCGAACAGCAGTATGCGCTGGCACGATTCGGTTTTACGTGGCCGAGACCGATGCGTTGGTCGTTCTATTACGTCCTGGTAATTTTTATTCTATTGTTTATGGGTAAAGAGCAGGAATTTATTTATTTCCAATTTTGATGAAGCGACTTTTCAAACATATTGCTGTTTTCGTAATACCATTTTTGTTGTTGGTTATCGTGGCGATGATCGCAAGCCGCAGCTATTTCCAGAACGACGATTTTTACCGGCTGAATCCCGCAACGACGACTGTAGTGCTTGGGCATTCCCAGACCGAATGTGGTTTTAACGACAGACTTGTCCGGGGTACACAGAACTTTAGTCAGGGTGGCGAGGCGTATTTCTACACTTATCAAAAGCTTAAAAAGTTCATAGACGCAAACCCTTCGCTTAAGAATGTGGTCGTTTCCTTTTCGAACAACCAGATCGATTCCCAAATGGACAAATGGGTTTGGGGAGAGGAAAACATGTACAGTTATTATCCGAAGTACGCATTTATGATGGAAATGCAGGATTATGAAATGCTGATGCAAAACAATCCGAAAACAATGCTTGCAGCCGAAGCAAAAATGTTCAAGTCGTTCGCGTCTTCTGCAATTAAAGGCCGGGATAATTTGCTGGAAGACAGGAATTGGGGTGGCTATCTTCACTTGAAACGAAAAAAAATAGATTCGTTGATCAAGACAGATTATCTCAGGAAGGAATCCAAGCGCGATCTTAAACAGGTTTCACAAATCAGCATTGATTACCTTCAAAAGATAAAACAGCTTTGCGATCAGCATCAGGTAAAACTTTTTTTTATTCGGATGCCTGCGCATCAGTTATGGGTATATCGTCAGAACGAAGACCTGTTCCAGCAGGTGAGGAAAAAGTATTTTAACGAAGTACGCTTTCTCGACTTTCAGGACTTTCCGCTTACAAATGATGAAATGGGCGATTTTGACCATCTAAACTTCGATGGAGCCAAAAGGTTTTCATTGTTTTTCGGCGATTTGATGCACCGCGGGTTATTGCAGTCGGCCGACCCTCAAAAACGAATCGACGATGCACAACTGCAAATTAAGGTAAACGACTCAATTTTAAAAAGATGACAATCGCATTTTACGTTTTGGTTTTACTGATCGTCATTGTGGCCGCAATCGATTTATACCCGCAATTGATGGAATGGCAGAGCCGTATCAAAATAGGGCGATGGAAAGACCGCGCATTATGGGCTGATAGTGTACTTGATAAATCGATATCGTGGCTTCGGAATACGCCTGCGGTGAAACTACGCGACAATTCGAGGCTCATCATAATCGACATTCTTAAGGGAAATTACAAACGGAAATCGATACAGAATTGGCAGCAGGCCGCCCTGTTCTTAGGGCTTTCGGATGGTTATGCCAAAACGGGGGACGATTCGATCCTTCAATACCTTCAAGGTTTTTTATCTTCAAAGATCAATGAGAAAGGATGGAAGCAAAAGCCTGCAGATACTGATATCGGGATTTTGGGATATGCGTTCATTGAGGCAAAATGGCTCGACAAACGAAAATTCAGGCCTGCATTTGATGAACTTTACGATTTTCTCCAATCGATGAAAGGCACAGACGGCACAATCATGTATCGGAAGCATACTTCACAGATGCGCTATGTTGATACAATTGGATTTGTATCGCCTTTCCTGGTCAAATACGGATTGGAGTATGGCAATGACCAGGCAATAGAAGATGGATGCCGACAGATTTTGGAGTTTAATAAGTTCGGAATGTATCCCAACGGATTCATCCCGTGTCATTCCTATAATATTGATACGAAATTGACGGCGGGTCTTTTCGGATGGGGACGCGGGCTCGCCTGGTATGCCATCGGACTGATCGATTCCTGGCGGGCACTTCCTGATGACCATCAGATGAAGAAATTACTGGAAGGATCGGTCGTTGAATTTGCCATGATGGCCTTGCGCTTTCAAAATTCGAAAGGCGGTTGGAACTGGCTGGTCATGAATCCAAACAGCGTGACCGAATCGTCGGCTACGTCTGCGATTGCATATTTTCTGTCGCACGCGGAAAAGATCCCGGAAATTTCAGAAGCATGTGCAAAAGCCCGCGACCTTGCTGTTTCGCACCTGATGAAAGTCACCAAGCGCGACGGTGCGATCGACATGTGCCAGGGCGATACAAAAGATATCGGTGTATATTCGCAGGAATTCGGGATCCTGCCATTTGCACAGGGATTTGCACTTCGAACCTTTTATAATTTGAGATGACATCTTTTCAGGTAAAAACTTTATTGGCAAATCTTTTTTCGATACGGTTTAAAAACCTGTTCCTAAATTCGATGGATGGAAAACGCGGGCCAAATAGTGCCATCATCGCGCACGGAAAGTGTTTTGTCGGAAAACATCGGACTTCAAGGATCAGCATCCGCGATGGCATCCTATTTCTGAACCGCAATATGTCCCGCCCCGAACCTTATACCGGCGTACTGAAGATGCAGGAAAACTCCGAGATCAATGTCGACAGTACGTTTAGCTTTTATCCCGGGCATCATCTGATCGTAATGAAGAACGCAAAGCTGAATGTCGGTAGCGGTTATATAAACCGCAATGCCAGGATTCATTGCTTTAAAGAAATATCAATCGGGAATAATGTGTCGATTTCCGAGAATTTTACCGTTTGGGACAGTGATGTACATATTGTAATCGGAAGTGAAGATAAAACGACGCAGCCGGTAAAAATCGGAAATCATGTATGGATCGGCAATAATGTGACGGTCTTAAAAGGTGTGACGATTGGCGATGGAGCCGTAATTTCGGCAGGATCACTTGTAAATCGTGACATTCCGCCCGGATGCCTCGCCGGTGGAGTTCCCGCAAAAGTCCTCAGGCAATCGATCGAATGGAAATGATAAAGCTTCTTTATATCACCAATGGAATAAAAGGCGCGGGCGGACTGGAGCGTGTGCTTTCGATCAAAGCCGGATATCTTGCGGAAGTGCTTGGCTATGAAGTTCATATTTTGGTTCTGAATCACAACGGCGCGACACCTTTTTACGACTTCAGTCCGAAGATAAAACTACACGACATCGCGGTTGGTGGAAATCCTTTGCAATATATCAGAAGCTATTCACGCGGTATAAAATCGCTGGTTGATAAGATCCGTCCCGACGTAATCTCCGTTTGCGACGATGGATTGAAAGGTTTTTTTCTGCCGATGATCCTGCGCAAGCCCTGCGCGATGATTTATGAAAGGCATGTGTCGAAAATCGTGGAACTCGGCCCCGATCCCGGAATTGGGAAGCGTCTTGCAGTCAATGCAAAATTTTTCCTCATGAACAAGCTCGGCGCGTCTTTCGATAAATTTGTTGTCCTGACAAGCGACAATACCAGCGAGTGGCATCTGAAGAACATCATGGTAATTCCGAACCCGCTGTCGTTTTATCCGGCCGAATCATCTGCGCTTGAAAATAAGATCGTGATGGCGGTTGGAAAACAGGCCTATCAGAAAGGATACGATCGGCTGCTGCATATATGGAAGGAAGTGTCCGACAGAAATCCCGGATGGAAACTTCATATCTACGGAAAGAAAGATCCCGCGCAAAAGCTGCCTGAATTGGCAGCGCAACTTGGAATCGCCGAAAGTGTGGCTTTCTTTGATCCTGAAAGAAAGATCGAGCAGAAGTTTTTAAGTTCATCGATATTCGCGTTTGCGTCGAGGTTCGAAGGTTTTGGAATGGTGCTTACCGAGGCCATGGCCTGTGGCGTTCCATGTGTCTCGTTTGATTGCCCTTGCGGTCCGCGGGATATCGTTCGCCACAATGAGGACGGATATCTTGTTCCCAACGGCGATCTGCATGAATTTGCAGAACACCTCGAAAAACTTATCCGGAACGATGAACTCCGCTTATCATTTGGGAGAAAGGCTAAAGAAAATTCGAAGCGATTCCTTCCCGAAAGTATCATGCCGCATTGGGATTCGCTATTTAATTCGCTTGCCCGATGAGAATAATGTTCAGCACCGATCAAATTT
>CBDUBP010000045.1:0-12751 GCA_965365415.1 uncultured bacterium
GACCACCTGCGTAGCCGGTAAGCGATCCGTCGGCACCGATGACCCGATGGCATGGCACTACGATCCACAGCGGGTTTTTGCCGTTTGCGGATGCGACAGCCCTTATGGCTTTAATGTCACCGAGACGAATGGACAGCTCCGAGTATGTCATTGTTTTTCCGAATGGGATTTTGCGAAGCTCCAGCCATACCCGCTGCTGAAAATCGCTCCCCGCCGGATTGATAGGAAATGTAAAATCCAATCGCTTTCCGTCAAAATACTCCTGCAGCTGACTGATAGGATCGATCAGGAAGTCGGGCATGTTTTGATTCTCGGTTAATGTAGCGTCATCACGCATCAAAATGGAAGTAATGCCATTTGAATCACCCGAAATCGAGGCGATTCCCAACGGCGTCCTGATATGGGCGGTTGAAAGCATCCGCAAAAATAAGGATTTACGATAATAGTCCGTCCGATATGACCCTAAGAACAGGTTCGGCGGTAGTTTTCATGCCTGTTTTGGCCAGGATGTTCTTGCGATGTGTTTTAACCGTGTGGCTGCTGATGCAAAGTTTGGCAGCGATGTCTTTGGATTGGCAGCCTTCCGCAAGAAGTCTGATAATTTCCTTTTCCCTTTGGGTAAGGCTGAATGCATCGCAGTTCTTCTGTTTATCGTTAAACACATCGTAAAACGACGGGCCGCCATTCTGGCTGATAAAGGACAAAACTGGAGTTCCTGCTTTTTTTAGGTGTGTGATGTCGGTATGGATGCCTAAGGTCAGCAGCGTATTCTCGTTACTCACATGCTTGACGGGAATCGTTTGCTGCAATAGTCTGACGTATGCGCCGTCTTTGGATTTCACGCGCAGATCATAACAGAATTTGTATGTCGGCATCTGATCTGAAGATAAATATTTATAGAACTCGACGATCTTTGACTCAAATAAGATCAGAAAAGACGCATCGTCCGGATGTATTATGGAAGCATACTTTTTAAACGACATTTCGCCGGCGGTGTACCCAAGTACATTTTTAATTCCCAGGCTGATATAATTGAAATCTCCCTTTTTGACATCGAATATGTAGTAGTAAACATTTCCGGGGGAAATAAAATTGAGAAAGTTCTTCTGGACTTCAAACTGGAAATGCAAATCGGAAACCATATCCCCGATTTCGATATTTTTCCAGACGTTCATCGCCTGCTGCTGCACCTTCGGCTTCATTACCAAGTTTTTGGCAATATAGACAGATCACATCTTGAATCATTACGGATTAGGGATAAAACATCGAAAAAATACCTAATTAAGGGTATTTCGTGACGATGATGGTTAGACTAGGATTGACATCCCACTCTACAGCACTCATCCTCAGGCAAGAGGCTTTCCGTCCGCGATTTATGTTTAAAGAGAAAACCATACTTTTTCTGATGGGGATTTACCTACATCGAATTAGACAAAAGGAGTAGACCGAACCAACTGAGCGGCGATACCTTTACAGACCTCCTTTCTGAACCTGCTTTTACTACGGTATTGAATCATCAGGGAAAGCCGAAACCCAATTAGTAGGCAAAATTTTAATACCAACTTTATGAAGAATTATTACACGCTCGTAAACAGCTGTATGATGCTGATCATTCTGGTCACAGGATTACACGCCGATGCTCAGAATCAAGTTCGCAAGCATCGCAACAATGCAGAAGCAGTACTCCACTATCAATCGCTGCAAACTACAAGTCCGAATTATTCGCTTCCGATGATGTCTGTTATGGCTAACGAAGCGCCGCAAATTTCGTCGGCCGCGGCAAGTGCTTCACCTATTTGTTTGGGCGGGTCGACAAATTTAACCGCAACATCAACGACTCCCGACTATGCAACGACCGGTTTTACGGGAAGCTATGCTCCGGCGACGTGGACATTTAATGCGGGCCCAGGTGGTTCGATGCCGACAAACAATGCATCAACCGTTTCACTGACATCCGGAAACAGCAATTCAGCCGGTTACACGACCCGGAATCGGCCGAATATACACGCTTCAAAGCCAGCGGTTGTTACTTTTAATTGGAGTTACGTACAATCAGCAAACGACAATGCCGGCTGGGATTATCCGGTATATTTCGTAAATGGTGCCGCTTTTTCATTAACTGGATTCTCGACGGGAGGCGCAAATTCGCAAAGCGGATTACAGACCGTTTCTGTCCCCGCGGGGCAAAGCTTCGCCTTGGGCGTGTATACCGTAGATGGTCAATTTGGCGGCGCAACGACGGCATTCTCGAATTTTACAGTCACCTATGTTTCAGATTCCTCAATTCAATGGTTTACTGTTCCTTCCGGCGGGTCATCCATTGGGTCATCCGCCTCGGGCGCAATGTTTTCGGTCACGCCCTCATTGGTGAGCATCAATAGTTATTATGCACAGGCAACTTCCCCTACCAACGGGAACAGCCTTAGCAGAACTTTAGTAACGGTTACGGCAAATCAAAATGTGACTTACTACGCAGATGTCGACGGTGATGGATTTGGAAATATGGCCTCACCAATCGTCAGCTGCATGGGCGCTCCGAAAGTCTCGGGAAATCCTGCGGTCCTCGACAGTTCGGATTGCGATGACACAATCACCATGTACGTCGATGCCGATGGGGATGGCGTTGGTTCAAGCGTGAAGGCGCCTTGCGGTGGCATTCTTACCAATACCGATTGTAAAGACACTGACGCTGCAGTATTTCAGATCTCAACATATTATATAGATGCGGATGGCGACGGATTCTCCGCAGGCACATTTACAGGATGTTTCGGCGCTTCTGCGTCGGCGGGCTATTCCGCAACAAGCAATGGGTCGGATTGCGATGACAACCTTGTCACGTATGCCGACGACGATGGTGATGGATTTGGATCGGATATATTATCACCTTGCAGCGGAATTACAAACAGCGATGATTGCGATGACACGCTGATCTATTATGTAGATTCAGATAGCGATGGTTATGGTTCCACCGCATTGTCGCCGTGCAGCTCCGTTACTAACAATACAGACTGCGACGATGCCGATGCCGATTCTTACATGGAGGGATTCTTATTCATCGATACTGACGGAGATGGATTTACATCAGGCCAGGAATTCCTTTGCCACGGCAATATCGCGCCAACGGGTTACTCGTTCACAAGCAAGGGTGAAGATTGCGACGATCAAACGCTATATTATGTCGATGCTGACGCAGACGGATTTGGGTCAGCTTCATTTTCCTCCTGCAGCGGAATCACGAACAACACCGACTGTGATGATGCGGTTCTGATGTACGGCGATGCTGACGGCGATGGCGTTGGTTCAACTGAACTTATCGATTGCGGCGATATCCTGACCAGCACCGATTGTGATGATTCGGATTCTTCAATGAATCAGCAATTTGCATTCTTTCCGGATAATGATGGCGATGGTTTTGGCGAGTCCGGCAGCGTATCTCAGCTTATTTGCGCGGTTAATGCGGCAACACCTCCAACGGGATACTCGGTCAATGCGACTGATTGCGACGATACTTTTCCGGCCATTAACCCGGGCGCAGCAGAAATTGGCTATAACCTGATCGATGATGATTGTGATGGCCTTATTGACGAAGGTTTTCCTCCCAAAATCGCGCAGGTTTCTGCAGCAACTTGCGGAACAATACTTCCTGCACTCGACACACCAATTTACGCAAACCTCATTGCCGGCGCGCAAGGATATCGATGGAGAGTTACTACGATCTCAGGCGTTAATCCGGGACAGATCCAATTCCTCGATACGCCGCTGCGGACTTTAAAACTGACACAGCTTACAAACTACGCATATGCGACGACCTATAAGATTGAAGCGGCAGTGTATTTTGCGGGCTTCCTGCAGCCGTTTACTTCGTCGACATGCACCGTGTCGACACCTGAAGCCAAGACAAAACTTACCTCATGCCCTCAGCTCCTGACATCTTTTACAAACGTAATTTTTGCCAATGCGGTCCCGTTCGCGACAGGCTACAGATTTAAGATCACTGATCCTGTCAATCCGGCAAATACGCAAACCCTCAATCGGGCGTTGAGAGAATTCAGGATGACAAACATCACCGCTTTCGAAGTGCTGTATGGCAAAACGTATATCGTTCAAGTGGCAGTAAGGAACACAGACGGATCGTATCTTCCGTTTGGCGACGTCTGCGCGGTGTCGACTTCCCAATTCCCTACCACTGAAATCGGATCGGCTCAATGCGACAACGGCTTTGGATTGCCTTATGCGGTACCTTCAATGAATACTCCGATCTATGCGAATTCCTACCCCGGCGCCATTGCATATGTTTTCAGGCTTACAGGTGTGGGACTTCCCCCTGCAGGTGTCGAGGTCGCCAAACAGCTTCGCGTATTCAAACTGAGCGATTTTGGCGGAATGGGAATTAATCCCGGACAGTCGTATAATGTTAATGTCAGGATCATATTTGAGCTCGATGCGCCGATCGGTTCGTATGGAAAAACCTGTACGCTGACTGTGCCAGCGGCTTCCTCACGCATGATAGAAATGCCGTTTGACGCTGTAGCTTATCCGAACCCGTTCAATGATTCTTTTAATGTTTCGATTACGTCATCTCATAATGAAAGCGTTTTTGCAAAGGTCTATGACATGACGGGCCGTCTTTTGGAATCAATCGAATTTGAGAATCAAACCGAGGAAATGACGATTGGAGAACGCTATCCATCGGGAATTTACAGCGTCATCATTTCGCAGGGCAATGAAAATAAAACCCTGCGTGTGATCAAACGATAATGTAGTTAGGTTATTTAATAAGAGGAGAAGCCCCGTAATTGGGGCTTTTTTTATTTGTGGCTGAGAATATAAGCCTCGAGTGATTTTAATTCGTCATCGGACATATTCTTCGTGATCGCAAAGTTCGCCTTCATCACTTCGTACTGCGATGGATCGACGATCGGTTTGCCTTCACCTTTGAGGAATGCAACCATGTCGGCACGTGAATCACGATAAATAGCCGCGATTTCCTTTATCGACGGGCCGATAATCTTCTGGTCGGGGTTATGGCATGCGAAACAGTTTCCGACACCGTCGAAAAGTTCTTTGCCCGCGGCCACCGGATCGGCGGTTTGCCGTTCAAGGTTTACAGTTTCCTTTTCAGCGGATTTATCATTGCCGCACGAAATTGCGACAAGTGCGATCGAAAGTAAATATATTCTTTTCATAATAATGCCTTTGCCCCGATGGAAGCTGAAATCCTTTTGGCGCGCCCGAGCTTGTCGAGGGCCGCGAAAGATTGCTTTCAGCCAGTTCGGCTATCGCCTCGGGTGAAGCGGACAGCGGGGCACGAGCGCAGGCGAACTGACGCAGTAATTAGCTCCTAATTTTTATAAACGATTCAATAACGCTGCGGCTTCCTTGGCGAAATATGTTGATATGATGCTCGCACCGGCGCGACGGATGCAATACAATTGTTCGAGCATGATCTTGTCGTGATCAAGCCAGCCTCGCTCGGATGCCGCTTTGACCATCGCGTATTCACCTGAAACCTGGTAGACTGCCACCGGAACATCGACGGCGTCTTTGACTTCGCGCACGATGTCGAGATAGGCCATTCCGGGTTTTACCATCACAATATCGGCGCCTTCCTCGACATCTGAAATCGCTTCCTTCACCGCTTCGATGCGGTTGGCATAATCCATTTGGTAAGTCTTTTTGTCTTTCGGGACATTCTGCATGTCGACCGGCGCCGAGTCAAGTGCCTCGCGAAACGGACCGTAAAATGCCGATGCGTATTTGGCGCTGTAACTCATGATGCCGACATCGTGAAAGCCATTTTCTTCCAACGCCTCGCGGATGGCAAGCACGCGGCCGTCCATCATATCGGATGGCGCAACGAAATCGGCTCCTGCTTCAGCGTGGGAAAGGCTCATTTTTGTCAGCGCATCTACCGTCGCATCGTTGATGATCTTCCCATTTTCGATGATGCCATCGTGGCCGTAGATCGAGTACGGATCGAGCGCAACATCGGGCATGACGATCATTTCGGGAACGGCGTCTTTGATCGCGCGGATCGTTTGCTGCATGAGGCCGTCTTTGTTCCAGGCTTCTTTGCCGGTGTTGTCTTTTAATTTATCATCGGCTTTCACATAAATGTTTACAGCGCGGATCCCAAGATCCCAGGCTTCGCGTACTTCACGGATTGTGTGATCGAGCGAATGGCGATAAATCCCCGGCATTGACGGAATTGCAATTTTGACGTCTGATCCTTCCGCAACAAACATCGGAAGCATGAAATTCGCGGGTGATATTGAGGTTTCGCGAACTATTGATCGGATGGATTCGTTGGTTCGGAGGCGGCGGTGGCGGTTGAGTGGGAACATAAATTAGTTATTAGCTGTCAGCTGTCAGCGTTCAGATATATTATTATTAAATTGAACGGTAGAAATTAAACCGCTCAGCATTTTTTTTATTTCTTCTATTTTTTCAAGCAACACGGTACGTTTTTCAGCATTAATGAAACACAAATCGGCACTTAAAATAACCTGATATTCCAGTTCATTGGCAGACGCAAAAGAAATCGAAAGAAACCGGCAGAGATCCTTATCCGATCTTCGACCGCATCCTTCCGCTATATTGGTCGGAATTGACGCTGACGATTTTTTCATTTGACTGCATAACCCAAACAATTCTTCTTTTGGGAACGACCGTAATTCTTTATATATCTCCAATGTTAATTGGTGCGACTTTTCCCATACGATTAATTTCCTATAATTTTTCATAACGATATTGCTGATGGCTGATAGCTGACAGCTAATATCTCAAACCCAATCAATAGGTTGCTGCAGAATTACCGTAATTTTTTCCTCCTCGCTCCCAACCTCCGGCTTATAATCATAAACCCACTGAACATGCGGCGGCAGACTCATCAGGATGCTTTCGATGCGGCCGTTAGTTTTGAGGCCGAACAGCGTTCCCTTATCGTGGACGAGGTTAAATTCGACGTAACGGCCACGACGAATTTCCTGCCATGTCCGGTTTTCCGGCGTGTATGGAAGGTCTTTTCTGCGTTCGACAATGGGAACGTATGCATCGAGGAAACTATTGCCGACATCGGTTACGAAATCATACCATTTTTCCATCGACATCATTTCATCTGATTTCAGATAATCGAAAAATAATCCTCCGATTCCGCGTGCTTCATCGCGGTGTGCATTCCAGAAATAATTGTCACACTGCTTTTTGTATTTCGGATAAAAATCCGGGTCATGCCGGTCACAGGCTTCTTTGCATATCGTATGAAAATGGACAGCATCTTCCTCGAACAAATAATAAGGTGTAAGATCCTGTCCGCCGCCGAACCACTGCTGTTCAACTTTCCCGTCAGCGTCATACATCTCAAAATACCTCCAGTTTGCGTGAACCGTCGGCACCATAGGGTTTGTGGGATGAATCACCAGACTTAAACCGCATGCAAAAAAATCGGCTTCACCGACGCCAAACATTTTCTGCATCGTATCGGGCAATTTTCCATGCACGGCAGAAATATTGACGCCTCCTTTTTCAAAAACTTTTCCGTTCTCAATGACACGAGTCCTGCCGCCGCCGCCTTCCGGGCGCTCCCAAATATCTTCACGGAATTTAGCAACACCGTCAACTTCCTCAAGTTTTGAGGTGATCGCGTCCTGGAGGTTATGGATGTATTTGAGAAATTTGTCTTTCATTTTGTTAGCTGTCAGCTTAAGGCAAATTCAATTATTAATTACCATATTCCTTAACCGCATCAATGAACGCTTTCGCATGATCTACCGGAATGTTGGGAAGGATTCCATGACCAAGGTTGACGATATATCGATCTTTTCCAAAATCATCGATCATTTCCTTTACCATTTTCTTGATAACGGGAATTGGTGAAAGCAGCCGCGACGGATCGAGATTTCCCTGCAAGGTGATTTTTCCGCCTGAAAGATATCTCGCGTTTTGCGCGGAGCATGTCCAGTCGACGCCAAGGGCCGACGCTTTGCTTTTACCCATTTCGTTTAGTGCGAACCAGCAGCCTTTGCCGAAGACAATCACATGCGTTTCGGGTGCAAGCGCTTCAACGATTTGATTAATATATCTCCATGAATACTCATTGTAATCGACCGGCGAAAGCATGCCACCCCAACTGTCAAAGATCTGGACTGCGTTGACTCCGGATTCCACTTTTCTTTTCAGATATGCGATAGTCGTATCCGTGATTTTTTGCAGCAAAGCATGAGCGGCTTCCGGATGCGTAAAGCAAAATCCTTTAGCAGTATCAAAGCTTTTCGATCCTTTTCCTTCGACGGCATAGCAGAAAATCGTCCATGGCGAGCCGGCAAATCCGATCAATGGAACCTCATCGTTTAGCATTTCCTTGGTGAGTTTGATCGCGTCCATGACGTAACCGAGTGTTTCATCGATGTTTGGAACGAAGACTTTTTCGACATCTGGGACGGAACGGATCGGGTTCGGCAAGAACGGTCCGATGTTTTCCTTCATCAGGACTTCGATTCCCATCGCTTGCGGAACGACCAAAATGTCCGAAAACAAAATCGCGGCATCCGGCGCAATCCGCCTGATCGGCTGCACGGTGATTTCCGCGGCAAGTTCCGGGGTTTGGCAACGGGTAAAGAAATCGTATTTCTCGCGCAGTTCGCGGAATTCGGGCAGGTATCGTCCGGCCTGGCGCATCATCCACACCGGCGGGCGCGTTACAGTTTCACCTTTTAAAGCTTTTAGGAACAGGTCGTTTTTGATCATTTGAAATTTGTTTGATTGCCTTGGGCTAATATTATGTCTTACTTTTCTCTTTATAGTTGTTGATGCACTGAACAATGACATTTTCCACCGATGGTTTTTGTGCCATGACCACGTTTTCGGTCAGTCCTTTCAATGCGTCCGCCGTTGTTGCCCCGATGCAGAAACATATCGTCTCGCCTATTTCATTTTCTTTGAGAAAACTGTTGACTCCGGACGGGCTGAAAAACAGGATTCCGTCGGGCGTCGAACTTATTTTCATCGGTGTAAGAATGGTTTCATACACCTCGATCTCCCTGAATTTCGCGCCGTTGATCTTTAAACTCATCGGCAGCGCATCAAGCCGGAGGTTTCCCGAGAGAAATGTAAATTCTGATTTTCCGGATTCCATGATCAGGTCGCCGAGCGCGGCGGCGCTGTCTGCAGACCCGACGACATTAATTCCACATTCGGCAAGCATTTGGCGTGTTTTCATTCCAACGCAATACGCGTTTGCACCTCTGAATTTCCCTGATTCCGGATGCTTGATAAAACTTGCAACCGCATTTCCGCTTGTAAAAATCAAGTCGCCTGAAACATTTGAAATATCGAATTCCTTGGGGCGTACTTTTATAAAATCGGCTTCGACAACCGAAAACCCGGCGTTGAGCAGATATTGTTTCTGGCCCGGCTGGAGTTTCTTGGTCGACAGTATGCGCTTTGCGATCATTACTTGGTTAACGGAAATATCATCAATAGCCCCGCTCCCGATAGCTATCGGGAGCGGGACGAAATTTAGTTAGTGCCTGATAAGTTGTGCTCCAAAATGTTATATTTCTTTTCGTATCTGACCCATTAAAAGATCGCCGCCATTACCCAAAACCTCGAGCGCGCATTCGCGACCGAATTCTTTATAATGTGTGATGTCGGCTGATTTTTCTACATGAATTTTCTCGGATCCGTCGACGGAGAAAAGTCCGCCTTCAAACCGGATGATATTATCAACCACAGTTGCCAGTGCGCCAATCGGCGCGGTACAGCCGCCTTCGAGCGTTTTTAAAAAATGGCGTTCGACCCACGTGCAGACCTCAGTTTCACGATGGTTGAGCTTTGCGCAGGCGTCGAGCGAAAAATCGTCATGTGCCATTGCGGTAATGACCATCGCGCCCTGAGCCGGTGCCGGAATCATCCAATCGAGGCTGATGCTGTTTTCGGGTTTCAGGCCGATCCGTTTCAGGCCCGCCAATGCGAAGATCGCCCCATGCCAGTCGTTATCCTGTAATTTCTGCAATCTTGTGTTAACGTTTCCGCGTATTTCTGCGGTTGAATGATGCGGATATCTGTGAAGCCACTGCGCTTTTCGCCGAAGGCTTCCGGTTGCGATCGTCAGCGCGTCGACATAATCAATATCGTGTTTGACAACCAATATATCGTGCGGGTTTTCGCGTTCGAGGACTGCGGCCTGGACCATTCCTTTCGGAAGTGCGGTCGGGACATCTTTCATCGAGTGCACGGCGATGTCGATATTGCCTGCGATCATCGCAACATCCAGGGTTTTGGTAAAAATGCCCGTGATGCCGAATTCGTACAGCGGTTTGTCGAGGATGATATCGCCTGCAGATTTAACCGCAACGATTTCAGTTTTATAACCGAGCCCGTTGAGCTTTTTCTCGACGGTATGCGCCTGCCACAGTGCGAGTTCACTGTCGCGCGTGCCGATGCGGATGATCTTGCTCATTTAATCGCGGTTTCGATCCCGAACACTTTTTCGATCCATTCAATGCTCTGATCGACCATCGTGTTGTCGTCCTTAAGGTGGTTTGCGAAATGCGTCGTGATCTTTTGGATGATGCGGTTGCTGATGATTTCAGCTTGCTGCTCGTCGAAATTTGAAATCTTCTTACGCTGGAAATTGAGTTCCGCGGTTTTGATATGGTTGAGTTTCTCCTTCAGTGCGTG
The DNA here is from genome assembly GCA_965365415.1 of uncultured bacterium. Lineage (GTDB taxonomy): Bacteria > Bacteroidota > Bacteroidia > Flavobacteriales > Flavobacteriaceae > Flavobacterium. The sequence goes on from CBDUBP010000045.1 coordinate 10,681, forward strand.
GATTGCCGGTGCATATTTGCGGGCTTTCATCCAAGTGTTGAAGTCTTCTCTGATCTCATCGATGATGGCTTCGGCCGCCGGAACATGCTTTTTGCGGTTTTCCAGGGTTTCGTCAGTCATTTGTGAAAGATTGTCGAGATGGACAAGCGTCACGCCGTCGATTTTGCAAACGTCGTCAGCGACATTCTTAGGAATCGAAAGATCGAGTATCAGCAATGGTTTTTTGAGATTCAGGATCGCAGCGTCGACGGTCGGATTCTGAGCTCCGGTTGCCACCACAAGCACGTCGGCTTTCTGTATTTCGATATGAAGATCTGAATAATCCTTAACGACAAGATTGAATTTCCCGGCAATCTTTTCGGCTTTGTCTTTGGTTCGGTTGATCAGCGTGATATGGCTGTTGTGCGTGTGCTTGACAAGATTCTCACAGGTGTTGCGGCCGATCTTGCCGGTTCCGAAAAGCAAAATATTCTTGTCGCCGATATTTTCGACGTTTCGGATGATATACTGGACAGATGCAAAAGAAACGGAAGTCGCGCCCGAGCTGATGCCGGTTTCGTTCTTTATCTTCTTGCTGGCCTGAATTACAGAATTGACCAGACGTTCCATGAAAGCATTCGCCAAACCAAGTGATTTTGATTCGATAAAGCTTGATTTTATCTGGCTGATAATTTCGAAATCGCCAAGAATCTGGCTGTCGAGCCCTGTACCGACACGGAAAATATGTGAAATTGCTTCCTGATTCTTATATACGTAGGCAACCTTTTGAAAGTCCTCAACGGTTCCTTCGCTATTGTCGCAAAGAAGTTTGATCAGTTGGAACGGATGCTGTGCAAATCCGTATATTTCGGTACGGTTGCATGTTGATGTTACGATGAGGCTGTCGACACCTTCATTTTTTGCCTGCTGAAGCAGCTTGGTCTTGCCATTGCCATCCAGACTGAATTTTCCCCGAACCTCAGCGTCAGCCTTTTTATAACTCAGGCCAACCGCATAAAAGGTCTGGTGTTTCGACAGATTAAAGTTTTCCATGTAGGTCACGTCAATTTACAATGCAAAACTATTGTAGCTTTGAAGTAAAAAGTAACGCTGCAAGTACTTTTTATAACGATTCAAGTTTTCGACGTCCTTCTGACGTTATTTTCAATAGTTATTGCTAATTTTGCAGCAGGAGCAAGGCTTTTCACGTATTCTATTTAGACCTGTTCTAAATAAATAAAATGTGACAAGAGTCATTTATGCCAATAAAAATATCGCTATGGGTTCCGCCGACATCATTAATATCGAAGAAGATTTTACGGTCATCCGTTTCAGGAATGACGATGACGAAATCTATCGTGCGCAGCATGAGGTAAAAAGTGGATTGATTCAATTCCACTTTGGGATCAAGGGCCGTGCGAAATTCATCTTTAACCAAGGGAATTATGCGCTTGAACTCAGGGAGGAAAAATCGCTTTTGTTCTATAATCCGCAGAAGGAATTGCCTCTTAACATTGAACTCGCCCGTCAGTCGTGGGTGATCACCGTGATTATCTCAATCAAAAAATTCCATGGCCTTTTTTCAGCAGAGGCCGACTACATTACCTTCCTTACGGCTGAAAACCGCGATAAGAAATACTATAAGGAAGAGAATATCAGTCCGTCGATGGCGATCGTTTTAAGCCAGCTTTTCCATTACACGCTGCATCCGTCTATCAAGAATCTGTACTATAAAGGGAAATGCTATGAACTGCTGAGTCTCTATTTCAATCAGGTTGAAGATCCCGATGCCGAGCATTGCCCGTTTCTCACCGACGAGGAAAACATTTTGAAAATCCGCAAAGCGAAAGACATCATCATTGCCAATATGGCCGAACCGCCGGGATTGCAGGAGCTCGCAGACCAGGTTGGACTGACTCTTAAGAAACTTAAGACCGGCTTCAAGCAGGTTTATGGTGATACCGTTTATGGGTTCCTGTTCGATTACAAAATGGACTACGCCAGGAAGCTGCTCGACAGCGGAACATATAATGTGAATGAAGTCGGTCTCAAGATCGGCTACAGCACCGGAAGCCACTTTATCGCTGCATTC